>CAKZQV010000090.1 GCA_937141895.1 uncultured Verrucomicrobiota bacterium | reverse complement strand
ACGTGCGGGATGTAGGTCTCGCCGGTCGCTTCATCGCGGTATTCCATTTTCTTGCCGCTGGTGTTCTGATGCTGTGTCAGGTCAAAGTTGCCGCGGGCGGCAATCCCTTCGAGCTCCTGCGTACCGAACGGGAAGTCATACATAATGTCGGTGCAGGCCGAAGCATAGTGGGCCAGGGCATCGCCTTCGTGAATGTCCCGGTGCATGCGACCTTCCGGCAGTCCGACTTTCTCGTACCACTTCAGACGCTCCGCCACCCAGTATTCGTGCTGCTCGGCATCCGTTCCCGGTTTAATGAAAAATTCGAGTTCCATCTGTTCAAACTCACGCGAACGGAAGGTGTAGTTCCGCGGGTTGATTTCGTTACGGAATGCCTTGCCGATCTGAGCAATGCCGAAGGGCACTTTGTTCCGAACAGTGGAAAGTACATTGCCGAACTGGGCGAAGATACCCTGAGCGGTTTCCGGACGCAGATACGCCACGTTGGAGCTTTCTTCGACAGGCCCGACGTAGGTTTTAAACATCAGGTTGAACGCGCGCGGCTCGGTGAGTGTGCCCGGTTCGTTGGTGTCGGGGCCAACGAGCTTATCGTAGGCTTCGAGCGGGATATCGAGCAGCGCGACTTCGGAATAATCCGCAACGTCACCCTTGGCGATCTTCTTAACCTTTTTCTCGGCCGGAGCCGGCGCATTTTCATGATAGGCAAACATCAGGGCCGCATCGTCGGAATTATGCTTCAGCACAAAAATCTGGTCGGCGCGGTAGCGGCCTTTGGTTTCGCGGCAGTCGAGCATCGGGTCTTTAAAATTGCCGACGTGACCGGACGCTTCCCATACTTTCGGGTGCATGATGATCGAGGAGTCGAGACCAACGATATCTTCGCGCAGCTGGGTCATGGATTTCCACCAGCAGGCTTTGATATTGCGTTTCATTTCAACGCCCAGCGGACCGTAGTCCCAGAAGCCGTTGATTCCCCCGTAAATTTCCGATGTCTGGAAAATAAACCCACGCCGCTTGCAGAGACTGACAAGTGCGTCCATAGTTACTTCGTAGTCGTTTGCTTTCATAAGACGGGCGAGAATGCCGAAGCGCCCCTAGACGGTCAAGAAGAACAACTGCAAGAAAAGCGTGTACAATCGGCAAAAACTTGAATAAATCCTCAGGAATATGAAGGACGTAGAATCCAGACGAAAAGTACCCGCCGCCGTAATTGCGATGATATGCGTATCGATCATCGGTATTTTGCAGCTTTTGCTGGTGACCGGGGCCTATCAAGTCGATTCGGGCACGGTCCGGAAAATTGTCCCGTTTCTCTATAATCCATTCCGGAAAATGATGGGGGAGCATCCCTCCACCCGCCCACAGACGGCCGATGCTCAGGCCTCATCGCGGGATCTTGAAATCGAGACCGTCACCGGCATTAATCCCGAAAACCTTTCCATCGAAATCAAAACCGAGGGGTCGGTACCGGCTATCGAAGCTCCGGAAGAGACCCATACCCTAATTCCCGTCAGCGAACCGAAAAAACCAGCCCCGCTCGATTCCGATGAGCCGGTGGGTTAAACACTAAAATGGAGGGACGGCGTCCTCGCCGTCCACGGCCGCTGAGGACAGCAGCCCTCCAACACGCTAAACCTGCCAATAGGCCAGAAACTCCACGTTCCCGGCGGGGCCTGTGATGGGCGAGGTGCAGAGTTCCAACCATTGGAAACCGAGTTCCTCGGTGCCGAATTTCTTCACTTTTTCGATCACTTCTTCATGAATGGCCGGATCGCGCACGACCCCGCCTTTACCAACCTGGTCGCGGCCGGCTTCAAACTGCGGTTTGATCAGCGAAACAATATGCCCGCCCGGTTTCATCAGGTTTTTCAGGGGCGGCAGGATTTTGGTGAGCGAAATGAAAGAGGTATCAATACTGCAGAAATCGGCCGCGTCGGGAATATCGTCGGGCGTAATGTAGCGCGCATTGGTATTTTCCATGACCACCACGCGGTCATCTTCCCGCAGTTTGTAATGCAGCTGATTGGTGCCGCAGTCGACCGCATAGACTTTGGTTGCGCCGTGCTGCAGCATAAAATCCGTAAAACCGCCGGTGGAAGAGCCGATGTCGAGGCAGATGGCGCCGGTGAGGTCGAATCCGAACTGTTGATGTGCGCCCTCGATTTTCAACCCGCCCCGGCTTACATATTTTTCCTTTTCTTTCAGCGTGACGACTACATCGTCCTTGAACTGGTGGCCGGGTTTGCTCGCCACCTGACCGCCGACGGAAACCATACCGGCGCGGATCAGGCGCTGGGCCTGCTCGCGGGAGTCGGAAAGCTCGCGCTGCACCAAAAGTTGATCTAAACGGATTTTCGCCATAGCGCGTATTAACAAACGACCTGCGGCGCAGAATCAACCTAAAAAGGGGACGGACGAAAGGTGAACTTCGCAGTAGAGTCTTGATTTGCTTTGGAATCTGACCGTTAATGGGGGCTATTCATATGGAGGGATGACGTCCGTGTCGTCCATGGACAGCGGGGACGCTGTCCCTTTAATACATACTGCCAAACTGAAATGCGAACAACGGAGCGTGCGGGCTGTGAAGAGATTTTTAGTAGGATTAATCGTGGTCCTGTGTGGACTGAATGCCGGGGCTGAAAAGCCGAATATTATTTTTATCAACGTCGATGACCTTGGTGTCATGGACGTCGACTATAACTCCGATCGCTATCTCACACCCAACCTCCGCCGCCTTTGTTCGGTTGGCATGGTGTATAGCGAGGCCTATGCTGCCGCGTCGGAAAGTGCCCCCAGCCGGGCGAGTGTGATGAGTGGGCAATATCCCGCGCGCCATGGAATTTACACCGACGCCAGTTCGGGAGCGGGACTTTCCAAAGATCGGAAGCTGGTGCCCATCAAAAGTGAAACTTTCCTGCCATTGGAAAATGTCACCTTGGCCGAAGCCCTCAAAAAAGGCGGTTACAAAACCGTGCATCTCGGCAAATGGAACATTGGCGAGGATCCGACCAAGCAGGGGTTCGACGTTAATATCGGCGGCGACGCGTCCGGCAGCCCGAAAGGCGGATATTTTGTGCCGTTCACCGAAGGGCCGATGGTGGAATATAACGAAGACTACGAAGAGGGCACGCACATGGTCGATGTCCTTACCGATCAGGCGCTCAAATATATGAAGATTCATGAAGAAGAACCCTTCTTCATGAGCCTCAATTTCTATTCTGTCCACACGCCGCTCGTCGCCGTCCCCTGGCTGGTGGGCCAGCACGATGCCTCCGTCGTGAACCCTAAATATGCCTCCATGGTTCAAATGGTCGATGCCGGGATCGGGCGCATTCTTGATGCGGTCTATACCCTCGGCCTGCGCAACAACACCATCATTGTCTTCACCTCAGACAACGGCGGCGTCAAAAAAATATCCGACCAAACGCCGTTCCGTTCTGGTAAAGGATCCTATTTCGACGGCGGGCTCCGCGTGCCGCTCGTCATCAGCTGGCACGGAAAAACCGCCAAGGCGGGTCTTTGCGAAGTTCCGGTTTCCGGTATCGATTTTTATCCCACATTTCTTGAAATCGCCGGGCTGAAAGTGCCGGAAGGAAAAGTGCTGGATGGCGTCAGCCTGGTTCCGCTCTTCAAAAAACGGGGCAAAATCGAGGATCGTCCGCTGTTTTGGCATTTCCCGTTCTACATCGAAAGCGTGAATGGGAAAGCGGATGATGGATATGACGAAAAGTTTCTCACCCGTCCCGGAACCACCGTGCGCATGGGCCGTTGGAAACTGCATGAATATTATGAAGACGGCCGCATCGAGCTCTACGACCTCGGCGCCGATCCCATCGAGCGCATGAACTTTAAACACATCAATGTTCGCACTGCCGAAAGGCTGCACAACGCCCTAAAAGAGTGGCGTGAAAAAATCGGCGCACCCATCCCGACCGAACTCAATCCGGAATACGTCCCGTCGGCGAAATAATTTTTCACCACAGAGGCACAGAGGCCACGGAGCCGAATGGCTGTAGCGTCGGCTCTATGAGCCGATCCATGGTCAGATTTCTGTGAAACGGTGTAGGACGCACTTTTTTCGAAGAAATAGCGCGTTTTCTCAAAAGTTAATGCGTGTTCGTTCGTCGAGCGAAGCCCGAAGGCGGTCTTTTCTAAACCAAGATAAATTTTTTTGAGATTGAAATCCGTATAAAATAACCCGCATTATCCAGGCCTTGCAAACGGAGGTTATATGATGCGGATTTACAGTGCTGTTGTCGTTACGTTGATTCTATGTGTGGGGACGTTTGCGCGACCGGCATTTCGTGGCCCCTTACCGGATGAGCAGCAGGCGATCATCCGCTATCTGGCAGAGCACCATTCCGAGCTGAAGCGCCAGGTTAAACTGACCCCAAAAGGCTATTCGGCCACCACTACCTCCAAAAATTCGGAAATCGTACAAAAGCTGCTGACTCATTTTGACTACATGGAAAAGCGTCTGGATAGCGGGGCGATGGTTCGACGCTGGGATCCGGCCTTTGAAGAAATGGTGGAGTATTACGACCAACTCGAAACCACCGTTGAAAAACTGGAAAACGGGATCAAAGTCACCGTAAAAGGAAAAACGCCCGAAGCCGTCAAGGTGGCGCAGAACCACGCTAAAATTGTCAGTGGATTTGTCAGCGAAGGTCAAACCGCCGTTTCAAGAAAACATCCCAAAGCCGTCGAATAAAGGGTAGGGCGCAATCGCTCGGCACGCGTGGAGCGGACTGTCCTCAATGGCACTAAGCTGAGGGTTTGTAGGGCGAGAATGGTTGAGCTTGCGCAACCTTCCCGCCGTTGCTGACCGACTTGGATTTTCTTTTTTCCCCTATGGCTTTTTACTCGGATCAGATGCGGCGGGAAGGTCTTCGACCATTCATGCCCTACAATCTAAATTGGCTTAACTTAGTGCAAGCCGGTCTGGTCCTACCTCTCGACCCCTTCAAGGGACAATATAATCTTAAAGTTAAAAACTCTTTAGATTGAACTGCGTTTCCCAGATGCATATTATGTCGATCTAAATCATTCAGGCACCCAAGGCTTCGAGCCCTTCGTGTCTTCGTGGTTAATCTTTCAATGTAGGGAAGGGGCATGATGGAACACGATCCATCCATAGGTTCAGGTTGTTGGTATTTAGGACAGATCTATTTTAACCGCGACGACAACCGCATCATCGTGCGCAAAAAACGTGGCTGCGGCTGGACCCTCAACTTCGCACGACCGCTCGCTATTCCGACCCTCATCGTATTTAGCGCCTATGCCCTCGCCCCATTCTACCTACTTAACTATTTTGACATCGAAAATCCATGGGCCCTTATTACATCATTTCTCTTCGTGCTAATCAGCCTCATGGGCTTCTGCTTTTGGATAGAGAAGAAATAAAAAGAACACATTAATTTGAAGAATGAATGCTCAACCGGTATTTTGAATTCAATTTTACAAACCAGAGTATTTTACACATGGATCAGAATACAAAAATCTACAAGAGATATGCTCCTGATAGGGATGTCGTGTTGCACAATGGGGATTGTATCCCGTTCTTAAAAACACTCCCTAATTCCAGTTTAGATTTAACCGTGACATCACCGCCATATTGCATGGGTAAAGAGTATGAGAGCACGAAGGACTATGATCACTTTCTTGAAATACATGATGAAATTCTTCCTCTGATAGCCGAAAAGACGAAACTAGGAGGAAGCATTTGCTGGCAAGTAGGTTTGCACGTAAATAATGCTGAGGTCATGCCCTTAGACTTCTTAGTTCATAGTATTATTTCAAAAATACCTGGTCTTCACTTACGCAATAGAATTGTTTGGACTTTCGGTCACGGTTTACACAGTAAGAAAAGATTTAGCGGAAGATATGAAACCATCCTTTGGTATACTAAAGGGGATGATTATACCTTTAATCTAGATGCAGTTCGTGTTGCTCAAAAGTATCCAGGCAAAACCCACTACAAAGGGGACAAGAAGGGGATTCCAAGTGGAAACCCACTTGGTAAGAATCCTGGAAATGTGTGGGAGTTTCCCTGTGTGAATGCAAATCATATAGAAAAAACCACCCATCCGTGCCAATTCCCAATCGCTTTAGCACAAAGGTTAATCCTTGGCTTGACTAACTCCGGAGATACAGTGCTAGACCCGTTCATGGGATCTGGGACCACAGCATGTGCATCAGTTCTTGGAGATAGGAAATTTATTGGTTGTGAGTTGAGTGAAGATTATTACCCGATTGCGGTTAAACGGTGTAAAAAAGCTCTTTCTGGGAACCTGAAATATCGTCCTTTAGATAAACCTGTTGAAATACCCAACCCAAACTCAAAAGTCGCAACTAATCCATTTATATTAAATTAGAGGTGATTGCATGCCGAATGCAGTGAAGAAGAAAGTTATCCGAAAAAAACGCGCTTCTAAAAAGAAGGCAAAGAATAAACTTTCAGCTGCGGAAAGACGGCAACGGCAAGAGCAACGCCTTTTCAAGATTAAGATTAATACGGTTTTTAAAAATGCAGGATTTGCTCAGGTTCCCACACGAGATAAGGAATTTGAGTTCCTCGGTAAAACTGGGGAAATCGATGCGCTTTTCGTTTACGAGAATATTTTAATACTCTCTGAAGATACCTGTGCAAATGAAAGACAGCTACCTGACCATTTCCGTAAAAAATCGGATTTCTATGAATTTCTTTCGGAAAATGAAGAGGAATTCATTTCATTTTTACAGAATCTGTTTCCGGAGTTTGCTGATAAGTGTGGGAAGTATGAGGCATCTGATTTTCATCTGACTTATTTGTATTGCGCAAGACATCATATGGATCATGAAAAATATGAAGAACATCCACATGTAAAGTTTATGAGCTATACTTCTCTTCGTTATTTTGAAGGCCTCACTAAAACAATTCATAAAAGCGCTAAATATGAAATATTTAAGTTTCTAGATTTGAAACTGGCAGATATTGGTTTTCATGCTGCCGCCGAACCCCATAAGAAGTATTCGGCATTTGTTCTGCCAGAGAAACCAAGTGGGTTTCCAAGTAATTATAAAATTATTACATTCTATGTAGATCCAAAATCACTAATAGAGCTTTCCTATGTGTTGAGGAAAGATAGTTGGTTGGATAGTGAGGGCTTGTATCAACGCATGTTGATTAAGTCGAAAATTAAGAATATGCGTGAGTACCTAGTGAATCAGGATCACGTGTATATCAATAACATTATAGTTTCTCTTCCTCACAATGTTACCTTTGCTGACAAAGAAGGTAATGCGATAAAAGCAACAGAGATCAAGAAAACCAGTCATCTGCAGATTTTATTACCGAAAGAATTCAATCTCGTTGGCCTTATTGATGGACAACATAGAGTTTACTCCTACCACGAGGGTGAGGACAAGTACGAGCCTTCCATTGAAATCAAGCGGCAAAAACAACAACTATTGGTCACCGGTGTTATTTTTCCTAAAAACATAGACCCTTCCGAGAAAATCAAAAAAGAAGCCGAGATATTTTTGGAAATCAACGATAAGCAAAGTAGAGCAAAGGGCGACCTCAAGCAGGCAATCCAAACTATTGTTGACCCATATAACAGCATAGCGATCGCCAAATCGGTGGTATCGAGATTAGCGAAAACTGGTCCGCTCAGTGGATTGCTCGAGGATCATTATTTCGGTGAGGGTAAAATCAAAACAACTTCCATTGTCAGTTATGCATTGCAGCATATTGTGACTCTTGATGAAGACAAGGTGGAAGAAAGTTTATATAAGATATGGGAAGACAAAAACCCTCAATATCCGGAGGTGGATAATGAGGTGACCAGAAATGAGTATGTCAAGTTTTGTGTGAAAGAAATTAACCTATTTATCGGTGCATTTAAACGTTGGCTCTCAGATGAATTATGGACAACGGATAGAAAGATAAGTAAAGCACTGACAACCACTACAATTAACGGATTAATATTCTGCTTAAAAAAATTGATTGCAGAAGGAAAAACAGGCGATTTCGATCACTACTACGCCCAACTGGATGGACAATTGAAAATTAACTTTAAAGCGACAAAGAATTTCCCTTACAAGTCCAGTCACTGGAGAGCTTTAGGTGACAAGGTATATGACGATTGTTTCAACTATGACGAGTAACTGTCAGTACTTATTCTTTGAGTATAGCATCAATAGTTGCAACGCAACTCGTTGTTAATTGCAAATTTTATTTCCAATGATTGGAAAACGCCCTGCGGTTCGCTAAGTTGCGCGGTTTTGAGGAACTTCCATGTATTTCGACTATGCAGCCACGACCCCGCCGAGCGATGAGGTATTGAAAACCTTTGATGCGGTGAACCGCGATTTCTGGGCAAATCCGCATACGCTCTACCGTCCGGGAATGCGCGCGGAACAGCTGCTGGAACAGGCGCGCGCTCAGGTGCTTTCCCTGCTTGGCGCGAAAAAGGGCTTCCGTTGCATTTTTACCAGTTGTGCCACGGAATCCAACAATATGGCGATTCGCGGTGCGGCGAACCTGTACAAATCGCGCGGTAAACATCTGATCACCTCGGCCGTGGAGCATCCGTCGGTTTTGACGGTTTTCCAATCGTTGGAAAATGAAGGATTTGAACTGACGATCCTTCCCGTCCTTGGAAACGGCTCGGTCGATCCCGACGTATTGAAAGACGCGTTGCGCCCGGATACGTCGTTGGTTTCGCTTATGCATGTGAACAACGAGGTTGGCGCGATCAATGAACTCCCCGTCCTTGGAAAAGTGATTAAGGAAAATTCGAATGCGATTTTCCACGTTGATGCCGCGCAGTCGGCCGGCAAACTTCCGCTGGATCTAAGCAAGCTGAAGGTGGATATGCTCACGTTTTCTGCGCATAAATTTTTTGGTCTAAAAGGATCGGGTGCATTAATTCTTCCGGAAACGATGGTATTTAAACCGTTGCTCTATGGCGGCGGCCAGGAATTCGGTCTGCGCTCCGGCACCGCCGATCCCGCTCGCGCGGCGGCCTTGGCCAAAGCATTGCGGTTGAGCCTTTCAACTTGGGAGGACCATTTTGCGTGGGTGAGTAAACTGAAGTTCCAACTATTGGAAACCCTACAAAATATTCCTGACGTTGAAATCAACGGCTCGGTCGACGAAGGCTCGCCGTATATCATCAACTGCTCCGTGGCCGGAATAAAACCCGAAACCATTCTGCAGGGACTGGCGGAAAAAGAAATGTATATTTCCACGGTATCGGCCTGCTCAGCGCAACAAACGCCGGAAAGCTATGTGGTCAGAGCCTTAACCGGGGAGGCAAAGCGCGCGGAACACAGTATTCGCATCAGCCTGGCTTCCATGACCACGCAGGCGGAGGTCGACGCCCTCTGCGCAACCCTGCCCACAATGATTGAAACCCTCCGCTAAACGCGCTAATAACTACGGCACTTAATTTGCCACGAAGAGGCACAAGAATCACAAAGACCAGAGTAGTATAGTTTTCGTGCCTTTTGTGCCTCTTTGTGGCCACCATGAATTTGAGGTTTATTTATGCAGTACGACGCCATCTTAATTCGCCTCGGCGAACTGTTTCTTAAAGGGAAAAACAAGCAGCGGTTCATTGACCGGTTGTATCAGACGACCAAAACCAAACTGGAAGGATTTACCGAGCTGAAGCTGGAGAAGGAGCGCGACCATTTTATGGTGCTGCTCAACGGCACCGACTGCGAAGCCGTGCTGAAACAGCTCGATCTGGTGTTCGGCATTCATTCCTATGCGCTGGGCGTGATGTGCGACAGTACTATGGACGATATCTGCAAAACCGCTCTGCCGGCTGCGATCAAGGCCTGCGAGGACGGAAAAAGTATTAAATTCGAAACGCGCCGGAACTGGAAAAAGTTTGAACTTCAATCCATTCAGATTTCGCAGCAGGTGGCGGAATATGTCGGAACCCACGCGCCGGAAGGTTCAATTGTTTTTAATGTTAAAAAACCGGACCTCGCGATTCGTGTATTTGTGAAGGAGCACCAGACGCTGATTGTTTCCGCCGTACGCCAGGCGGCGGGCGGTTTGCCGATCGGCCTGAACGGTCGGGCGCTGCTGATGCTTTCCGGCGGGCTGGATTCTCCGGTGGCGGGCTACCTCATGATGAAGCGCGGCCTAGTGGTGGAGGGGATTCATTTTGAGTCGCCGCCGTATACCACGGCGCGGGCGCGTCAGAAGGTGTATGATCTGGCCGAAAAAATAGCGCACTATCTTCCGCGTGGAAAAATGGTGATTCACTGTATTTCCTTCACCCACCTGCAGAAAGCCATCTTTGATAACGTGCCGGAGAGTTATGGCATGACGGTGATGCGCCGGATGATGTACCGTGTTTCGGCGGGCATTGCCGACAGCCGGGGCGTTCGTATTATGGCCAACGGCGAGAGCCTCGGTCAGGTGGCCTCCCAGACACCGGAAAGCATGTGGGCGATCAATGCGGTAACCGACATTCCGGTAATCCGTCCGGTGGCGTGCATGGATAAGGTGGATATCGTGGATCTTGCGCGCAAAATTGATACCTACGATATTTCCATCCGGCCGCATGAAGACTGCTGCACGGTCTTTGTACCCAAGTTCCCAAGCACGTCGCCAAAGAAGGACAAGTGTGAAAAATTCGAAACCTTTTTCGAATGGGAACCGCTGGTGGCCGAATGTGTGGACAACGTGGAATCCATCGTCATCGAAGCCGGCAAACCGATCCACCTCGACCCCGACACCACCGACGAAATCTGTTCCCTACTGTAAATTTATAGATTCCTCCGTGGGGAATGCGAATGGACCACGTTTGTGCTGCGGGCTGAGTGTGCCGATGGAGTCGCTTCAGCTAGCTAAAAAATGCGGCGTACGACGTTCAGGGCGGACGGCGAAGATAAGCCATCCCGAACCGATTGATTTGCAATCATGCAATGATTTCCCCTTCAGGGAATTCGATGCCCAAGATCAGGGTATGGACGATTGCTGTTTTTAGGCCTCCTGCTGTTGAATGCCTTTGTGCAAATAAGAGGTATTCAATGGATATAGTAAAAAATACGATGGATATGGGTGTAGTGGTTCGGCCACAGAACGGGATGCAACTTGCGGCGGGACAGATCAGCCTCGATCGAGATGTGCAGTTTGTCGGGTATGTACCCGGTCTGGCCGTGCAGGTGGGCGAATCCCCGGAAGAGGTGCGATGTCGGCTCGAGAACGTTGCGCAGGACTTTTATGGAACGGATGTTGTGGTTGAGATCCCGGATCATCCGGGGTTGCGAGGTCTGAAATGTTAAGGCTGATGCATAGTCTGAAAGGTTATACGTTGGCCGCCCGAGACGAAGCGTTCGGCAGTGTGAAAGATTTTCTGTTTGATGAGGAGCAGTGGACCATTCGGTATATGGTGGCTGACACCGGAAACTGGCTGCCGGGTCGCAAGGTGCTGATTTCTCCGGTTTCGCTGGAAAAGCCTGATTGGGACAGCAGTACGTTTCGCGTCGACCTGTCGAAGGACGACATTGAGTGCGCGCCCGCCCTTGAAACGGATGCTCCGGTGTCCAGGCAGTATGAGATGGACTGGAACGATATCGTTGGCTATCCGTACTACTGGGGAGGAGCGATGCCCTGGGGTGTCGGCACCACGCCAAGGGACCTCATGAAAGCGGACCGCGTCCGCGGTGCGAGGGATCATAAGCCGTGCCCTGAAGATCAGGATAGGGTACTGCGTTCGGTGGAGGAAGTGAGAAAATATCGCGTTGAGGCTAATAACGGGGAGGTCGGTCACGTCGAAGATTTTATCCTGGACGATGAAACGTTGGCCATCCGCTATCTGGTGATTGATACGCGCAACTGGCTGCCGGGACGAAAGGTCCTGCTCGCACCCGGCTGGACCAATGGCATCGATTGGGATTTGCATCAGCTAACCACCACGCTTTCCCGGGAAGCGATCAAGAACAGTCCTGAATTTAATCCAGCCGAAGCTGTTAACCGAGACTATGAAAATATCCTGTATGACTACTACGGACGGCCGGCGTATTGGGAGATGGCCCGGGCGGATGAGCAGTAAAGGAGCTGAAACATGAAACAGTATAAGTATGTAATTATCGGCGGCGGTATGGCCGCCGACGCCGTTGTGAAGGGGATTCGTGAATTAGATGCCTCGGGATCTATTTGCATTTTATCGAAAGAAGACGAGCCGCCATACAAGCGTCCGCCTTTATCGAAGGGGCTTTGGAGCGGTGATGTTTCGTTGGACAGTATTTTCTGTAAAACGCCGAAGGAAAACGTTGAAATTAAACTGAAACGTACGGTCTCGGCGATCGATCCGGGCAAGCGAACCGTCACCGATCAAGTGGAAACGGTTGGTTATCAACGCCTGATGCTGGCCACCGGCGCGGCACCCAATCTACTGCCGTTTTCTGATCAGGATATTATCTATTTCCGAACACGGTCGGATTATCTGAAGTTGCAGGAACTGCAAAAAAAACAACAGCATTTCGCTGTGGTTGGAGCGGGGTTTATCGGATGCGAAATTGCATCTGCTCTTGCTTCCAAAGGTCGTCAAATCACCATGGTGTTTCCAGAAGAATATATCGGTTCCGCCGTATTTCCTGAAGTACTTTCACAAGCGCTTACGCAGCTTTTCCGAAATCACCGCGTGGAGATTCTGCCAAGTTTAAAGCTATCTGGTCTCACCAGCGACTCCGGCACCTATACATTGGAACTCGAAAGTGGGAAAAAAGTGGTCGCGGATGGCGTGGTTGCGGGAGTCGGTGTGTCGCCGCAGGTTGATCTGGCCGTTAATGCCGGCCTTGATGTAGATGACGGCATCGTGGTTGATGCTCAGTTGAGAACCTCTCAGTTCGATATTTATGCGGCGGGAGATGTCGCCAATTTTCACTGCAGTGCGTTGGACCGGCATATGCGCGTGGAGCATGAGGACAATGCGGTGGAAATGGGCAAAATGGCCGGTCGAAATATGGCCGGAGCTGAGGAGATTTATACGCACCTACCGTTATTCTATTCCGATTTATTCGATGTCGGTTACGAAGCTGTAGGCGAACTCGATGCATCGCTAGAGATCGTCGGCACCTGGGACGGACTGCACGAAAAAAATGTATGGGCTTATCTTAAAGAAGGCCGTATATGCGGTGTGCTGCTATGGAACGTGTTCGGTCAGGCAGATGCAGCACGGTCACTGATTCGTTCTCGAAAGCTGATGAAGGCAGCGCAGGTTCATGAGGCTGTCATCCGGTTGCTCGAGGATTCACGCACACAATAAACCCCGGAATCTAAACCCGTCTATTCTTGAACTTCTGGGGAAGCTCTGGGCAAATAGGTCAAAATTCGAGGAGTCGAGCCATTTCAAATAACGCAGAACAACCCACAAATGCATCTGTTCAAGACGATACGTTTTCTCTGGCCGCAGTAGGTATGGCCCGCATCGGGGTTGACGGGCGGTTTCTGGATGTCAACGATTGTCTGATTCACATGGTGGACTATTCCCGGGAGGAACTTCTTAAAAAAAATGTTGCTGAGGTCACGCATCCGGAAGATCGTCAGCCGCATCAGAAACAGCTCAGCCGGTTGCTTGCCGGAGAAATTTCCAGTTATTCGCTGGACCAGCGTTATTACAGGAAAAAGGGTTCCATACTTTGGATTCGTCTGACCGTTTCGTTGCGGCGGGATAAAGAAAAGCGCCCGCTGTATGGTATTATGGTGGTTCAGGAGCTGAATTCCGATCGACGTAAACAATATGTTGAGGCTTCGCTGAATGAGGCGGATGCTGCCCGGAATGCAGCTCTTCATACACTGGAAACCATTGGTGAAGCGGCAGCCATAGCCGATCTCAACGGACTGATTCAGGATGCAACCCCGGCGTTCGGCCATTTATGCGAAACATCACTTGAAAAACTTTGCGGCTATAATGTTCGTCATTTTGTTGAAGGACTGTTGGATGATCCGGACGATTCCTGCATAGAAAATGAAATTGTGGATACCATACAATATACCGTCGAAGAGAAACATTTTGATGAACCGCGTCCTATTCGATTAAAGGGAGGAACCGTCCGCTGGGTTATTCCCCATATTTCCAATGTTTTCGGTAAAGACCAACAGCTTGCGGGACGCCTGCTGGTTCTGCGCAACGTAAGCGGCTTAAAGCAGGCACAGATGGCCTCTGCAGAAAATGAGCGAAAATATCGAGAACTGGTCGAGCATGCCAATACCAGTATTTTGAGAGTTGGGTTCGATTTTTCCATTAAGTTTGTCAATGAATACGCTCTGAATTTTTTCGGATATTCCAGGCATGAACTGGAACAAAGCAACCTTCTTGAAACGTTGGTTCCGCCTTTGATGTCAGATAAAGCCGATCAGCATGCTTTTATGAAGCACGTGGTGGAAGCCCCCGAAATAACGAAGAGCTACGATCAGAGCAACCAATGCAGGGATGGAAGCCGGGTCTGGGTTTACTGGACGGTGCGCGCTATCCGGGATCATCAGGGGGCCGTTTATGAACTTCTGCTGGCGGGTACGGATATTACCCAGCGTAAATTGGCGGAACTCGAGGCTGAACACTATCGGCGACGATCGAGAGAGCTTGCGGATCAGCTCATCGAAACCGAAAAAAATGAGCGTACGCAACTTGCGGCTTATCTCCATGACAATATTATTCAGTTATTGTCACTTTCGAATATTCGTCTGGGTGGTCTGTTTCCTGTGTTGGAGCAGAAAGGAAAGGTGCGCGATGTTGAGCGTCTACAGGGAGTGCGCGATCTGCTGACCGAAGCAGTTCAGCAATGCCGTTCGATGATGGATCGATTGGTGCCGGCCTTGCTGACCGAACTGGGTCTCGGTGCAGCCCTTTCCCATTTAGCAGAAAAACATCAGAAAATGAATCATACCGAAATTCATGTCGAAGATAGAACCGATGATGTGGACATCCCCTCGACGGTCTCTGCCATTCTTTTCCGCAGTGCTCGTGAATTATTGATGAATGCTTTGAAATATGCGGGCTGCTGCCGAATCGAAATTACCTTGTGGTCCGAAGAGGGTTGTGTCCATCTCCAAGTGGCAGATGCCGGTTCCGGATTCGATGTTCAGATCCTGAATTCCGATGTTTACGATGAAACCGGAGGTTTCGGTCTGTTTGATATTCGCGAACGGCTCGAAGGTCTTGGTGGTCGTTTTGAGCTGGTATCGAATAAAGGAGAGGGGACTACAGCATCCGTATGTGTTCCCCTTTCGCAACCTTAGTTTCAATACCGGGCGATCCGGTGAAAAGGATCATTCTGATCGTTCAGCATAATCTCTATTTTATCCGTCCGGTTATTGTCGCGAATTTCTGGCCGCGTGCTCTGCGGTTTTATAGGTTTGAAAATGGGTATCGAGCTCTTCCGTGCTGCAGATTTTTTCCAGCCGCTCCAGCACATCCTCTTCCTCTTCTTCAATATGGTGCCGGTTGATTTCGTCAAGAACTTTGGCTTTGGCGGAAAATACGTCGCTGTTCGGCTCCAACTCCATCAGTTCATCCAGTACGACGCGAGCCACATAATGTTCCTGAAGACCTTCCCTGGCTTGAAAAGTGTCGTTATCAGAATCCGTTCGTTTCAGCCGGGGAAAAATAGACGCCTCTTCTCCTTTCATATGCGGATACAACGCTTCATAGAGTGCTTTTCTGAGCTGTTCGCGTTCAGCCGGTGCGTCGGCTTCCACCAACTGCTGGCCCAGTTTTTTCTGCTTTTCGTGGTCTTTTTTCAGATGTTCGATAAATGCATGTAAAGCCATATATGGATTCCTTTCTGATATGCAGGTTTGGTGAATTCGGTTGGACTATAGGAGACTCATGATTCCAATAAGAATCAGATAGAGGGCGACGATATAATTGAGGAGGCGCGGGATGACAAGAATCAGTATGCCGGCCCCCAGAGCCACTATTCCATTAATCATTTGGGTATCCATTATTTATCTCCATTTTTGCGGGCATGTTTTACTTTAAATTCATCGACGGCTTTTTTGGCTTCCAGTTTGGCCAGCCCGTATTTTTCCTGGATTTTTCCAACCAGCTGTTCTTCTCTGCCCTTGATGGCCTCCAGATCAACATCCGTTAATCTGCTCCATTGTTCGCGAATGGAGCCTTTCAACTGCTTCCAGTTTCCTTCCAGCCATTGCTTGTCCATGGGATCCTCCGGGTTGCGGGTTTATTTCTCTTAGTCGTCGGTACGTTAGGTCAGATCCTGAAGAATGGATATGAGGCCATCTCTGACTTGCAGATACCAAATTCCTTAGGACAGGCGCAGTGATGCGTGTATTCCCTGCTTCTAAGGGTTTGCCGTGTGATATCTACGAAGTTCCCCGATGGATTACGGTTTGTCCTGCGCATAGGATATGCAGTCTTTATTGAACGAAAAGCGAGACCTATGAATTTATCCGACAAAATTTCTGAATGGCTCGATCCCGTGGATTGGAATTTGGTTCTATCAAGCGGGCTGCGTCTGTTGCTCACCATGGTGGCCGGTTTTATCATGATGGCCATCACCGGCTTCGCTCTCCGCCGATTGAAAAAGCGATTGCTGCGCAGAGATCAAGTGGAAGGCGAGCCACCTTCTGAATCAGGTAAGCGGATTGAAACGCTGATCCGACTATTGCGGCAGGGGCTGTATCTTTCCATCTGGATCATGGTCATTCTTATTGCGCTCAATGAAGTAGGGGTAAAGATCGGGCCCCTTCTCGCTGGGGCGGGAGTTCTTGGTCTGGCGATCGGTTTTGGTGCGCAAAATCTGGTGCGCGATGTGATTTCCGGGTTTTTTATTATTCTCGAAAATCAGATGCGGGTCGGTGATGTGGCCATTCTCAACGGAACCGGCGGTCTCGTGGAGCGGATCCGGTTCCGAACCACCGTCCTGCGCGATCTTGGCGGGG
>CAKZQV010000089.1 GCA_937141895.1 uncultured Verrucomicrobiota bacterium | reverse complement strand
AGGTTCAAAAACTCGATCGATGTTCCAATTGCGGCTGCCGCCTGAAAAAGGGTGGGGCCAAGATTGTTCTGAAGAGCGGGCTCATGCTTATTTTTGCCGTGGCTTTTGTTTGGGGTTTCCGGACCTTTTATCATCGATCGCCCAAGCGGGTCACCATCAGCAAAATCAAACCCTACATGAATTTCCGCAAGGTTCGGGTGGAGGGTGACCTGCTGAAACCGGCGCGGCAGTTGAAAAGCGGGGCCGTTTTTTATTCCATACATGATGGCACGGGGCAGTTGGCGGTTTTTGCTCCGCTGGATAATAGTCAAAACCTGTTCTGGGCAGGAAGCCGCATTGCCGCGACCGGCAGTTTGCGGGTGGGCGTCGGGAATAACAAAAGCCTGCAGGCAATGAAGGTTGAATTGCTGTCCACTCCGGCCATCGCCGCTATTCATTCAGACGTGATGCTGGCCGATATTCGTGCAGAAAAAGAGGGTGACACCGTCACGGTTTCGGGCGTGGTTTCCAAGGTCTGGAAACCGAAGGACGGCTCGAAGGCCCCGCATAAAATTGTGCTTGAAGATCCAAGTGGCCGGTTGGATGTAATCCACTGGCTGGAAAAACCACCGAAACTGGAGGCGGGTGATGCGGTGGAAATTACCGGCGTGGTGCAGGTGTATAAAGGTCGTGTGGAAGTCCGCGTTTTCGATGCGCAGTCGATTCAGATTGCCGGCGATTCGGATGACCCTCCGGTCGAAATACCGGTTGGTAAGATCACGCAAGCCCATGAAAAGCAAGTGGTTATTACGAACGGTCGGCTTGGGCCTCCGCGCTCTATTCCGGGAGGCGTCATTTATCCGCTCAGCGACGACACGGGGACCATCCTGTTCCTGCTGTGGGATAAAAATGTCTCGGGCGAGGAGCGCGATATGCTCGATGAGGGGGTGCGGGTTCAGGTGGAAGCTCCAGTGGTGATCTATAAAGGCCAGTTAGAACTTGTGCCTAAAGATATGGGCGGGTTCCAGGTATTGGATTAATCTGTTAATTCTGACTGGACCCATTTCAACACTTCTTCTTTTGATGTGAAGCGATTTTCCATCTGACCGTCGTAAGCCTCTTTTAAAATCCGGCCGATCCGTTTGCCTTCGCAAATCCCCAGATCAACCAGATCTTTTCCGTTGATGAACGGTTCGGGCAGCATGGGTTCATGGGCCATCTTTTTTTGATAGTCGCGGACAAAGGTATAATGCTCCAGTGCGCGGTGCGAACCGAGGCAGTCTAATCGGTGCAGGGCCATCTCCAATTCAAACGTTTCGGCTCCGATCATTTTCCGAAGAGTGGATGCTTTCATGTTCTGAACATCCATGAAGCGCATGTGTCCGGCAATGGCCGTGGTAATGCTCTTTTTTTCAACGTTGGGGAATTTGAGGCGGATCAGGATTTTCTCGGCCATCTTTGCTCCGACGGAGGCATGGCCGTCGAACCGGATGCGCGGCACACCGTCGGCCCCCGGACCGATGGATGCTGTGGGTGGTTTGCCCACATCGTGCAAAAGGACCGAGTAGGCCAGTTCGCGCGGTGAAAACGAGCCGGGCTCCTGGTGCTCATTCATCAGATCGAGCATCAGGCAGGTATGTTCGAACACATCGCCTTCCGGATGAAACTGCGGCGGTTGTTCCTGTCCAACCATGGGAAGAATTTCCGGGAGCACGTATTCGAGCAGTCCAAGTTCCTGGAGATGTTTAAGGGCGGTTCCGGGGCGCGCACTTTCGGTGAGCGTGCGAGTGAGTTCCACCTCGATGCGCTCGGCGCTGATCTTTTGGATCAGCGGGGCCATTTTTTTGATGGCGTTTTCGGTGGCTGGATCGAGATCAAATTGAAGCGTATGCACAAACCGAATAGCCCGGAGCATGCGAAGATGGTCTTCGCGGAAGCGTTCTTCAGGATCCCCGATCGCGGTCACCCGTTTCTTTTTAAGGTCGCGTTGTCCGTGAACATAGTCATGAAGTTGTTTTTTGATTGGATCAAAGAACATTCCGTTGATGGTGAAATCTCTGCGCAGGGCATCTTCTTTGGCGGCGGAAAACATGATCGTTTCCGGATGGCGGCCGTCGAGGGTGCCGACCTCTTCGCGGAATGTGGCCACCTCGATGGTTTCACCTTGTTCAATGACCGCAATCACCCCAAAGGCTTTGCCAATCGGTACGGTTTTTGGAAACAGCGCTTCGACTTCCTCCGGGTAGGCTTCGGTGGCAATGTCATAGTCTTTCGGCTCCCGGCCCAGTAGTTCATCGCGCACGCATCCGCCGGCAAACAGGGCCATATAGCCATTGTGCTGCAACGTTTGGACAACGCTCGCCGCGATCTGCTTCTGTGTGACTACTTTTCCCATAAAACCTTTTTTCGATACTTGAATGAACTATAATTGTGTCATGGTGTCGAAGGAACCAATTAATAGTAGGAATCTTTGTATGAAAAAACTCTTATTCACATTTTTGCCCTTGTTTGCCTTGCTTTTGTCTGTTTTTGGTCAATTCGGTGACCCCTTCGAGGTTACGGTTACTCCCATGGATGACACGGTGCGGATAGATGTTACGGTTCCTGAAGCGCACTATCTGTATGCCGAAAATTTCAAAGTCAGTGATGCGCTTGGGAATGAGCAAAATGTGATCTCCCTTCCCGAAACGAAAGACATCATCGATCCAAACTCCGGAAAGCCTAAACCGGTTTATGCGGAATCATTTTCCGCCGAATTCGAATGGATGCCAAAGGGAGAAGGTGCGGCGGCCATCCATGTGAAATACTGGGGATGCAATGATTCGGTCTGTTTTATTCCGCAAACCAAAGTCGTGGAGCTTGCAGGGACGACTCCTTCCTCGCCTGCTTCGGCCGTGCAGGAAACTTCCAAGGATTGGAAAAATGCGCTGGAGAATTTTGAGGTTCAGGCGATGCATTCGGGCGGCTTGAATGCGGAACAGTTTCTGGAGTTTTTAAGTCAGTCTAAAACAACGACGTCAGACCCTGCAGTGGAGCCGAGCGCATTTAAACTGTTCATCACCGATCCAGTGGCCTTCGTGAGAGAATCGGGTCTTCCACTCACCATTATTTTTATTCTGCTAGGTGGTTTGGCGCTGAATCTCACGCCTTGTGTTCTGCCAATGATTCCGATCAATCTGGCCATCATCGGCGCTGGAGCACAGGCCGGTTCAAAAGGGCGAGGTTTTGCGCTGGGAGCCACCTACGGGCTGGGCATTGCCTTAGTCTATGGCCTGCTCGGGGTGATCGTGGTGCTGACCGGGTCGCAGTTTGGAACCATTCAGGCCAATCCGTGGTTTAACCTCGGCATTGCCCTGATTTTTGTGGTGCTGGCCCTTGCGATGTTTGATGTCTTCCATATCGATTTTTCGCGCTTTCAATCCAAGCTGGGCGGCGGCGAGCAAAAGCAGGGTAGCTTTTTTGTGGCGCTGACGATGGGCTCTGTGGCGGCCCTTCTGGCTGGCGCGTGTGTGGCGCCGGTGGTGATTGCCGTATTGCTGTTGGCCACCAATATTTATGAAGCAAATCCGGTGGGTGGGCTGGCGTTGCCGTTTATACTCGGCATCGGTATGGCATTGCCCTGGCCGTTTGCGGGCGGCGGACTCTCATTTCTTCCAAAGCCTGGAAAATGGATGGAATACGTGAAATATGGTTTCGGAATTGGGATTATCTTTTTTGCCCTCTACTACGGCCATCTGAGTTACCGTGCGTTTAATCCGGCTGAAATTACAGAAGGCATTGATGGCCGCACCAATGAAGGCTTTGCCGCTGCGCTGGACGATGCTGCCTCAGCTGGCACACCCGTGGTGCTCGATTTCACCGCCAGCTGGTGCAAAAACTGCGCGGTCATGGCGAAGACCACCTTTAAAGATGAGATGGTGAAAGCCGAACTGGAGAACTATGTCTTTATGAAATATGTTGCCGAGGATCCGGATAACCCGAATACAAAAGCGGTCATGCAGCACTTCGGTGCGCAGGGTCTGCCGACGCTGATTGTGCTGCAACCGAAATAACCGGTGGGTTAATTCAACATGCCCTGTTTCTTAAGATCATGGATCACGTCCAGAATGATCAGGTTCATGTTGTCGGTGTCTGACCGGTCGTCGAAAATACGTTTGCGACCGGTCCAGATCAGCTTTTTGCTTTCCACATCATATACATTGGTCTCCAGAGAAAATTCCATATAGCTGCTCACCGTCGCGGTATTTGCCGATAGGGTATAGCCCCAATCATAATATCCCCAATACCCGCTGTCATAGGGTGTGGCGTCATATCCCGTGACTATGGTTTCGCTTTTTTGATCGCCGTCCATCAACGTGGTTACAATGACGGTCTGGATATCATTTTCCTGCAAGAGTTTTTCCAGTTGATCGCGTTCGATTTTCCCCTTGATGTCGATACTTTCATGGTAGGGCCCAGCGGAAACATAGGGCAGTAGATGCTGCACAAACAACGCTTCATATTGATGGCGGAGACTTTGGCTATCCGCATTGCCCATCACCAGCGTTTTTCCGATGCTCCGATTTTTAAATTCCGGGTTGGTCCACGATTCCTGCTTCGGGGTGCGCATGTAACAGGAGGTCAAAAGGCACGAAGCCAAGGCCAAAGATACAACAGCGATTTTCATTTAATTCTCCATAAGCGGTTTTAGTGATTGCTGGAAAGTTAACGGGAACTCTGGAAGATTGCAACGGTGTCCCGGTATTTCATCGGGCCTACGGGAAGGAGGAGTTAACTGTGCAAATGTTTCGCATGGACGGGAGAAGGGCGAGGTGCTATTTAGGATTCAATTTCCCCCTTATGTCCTCAAAAAGCGTAGGTAAAAATCGCGGGCGATTCAAACTTCTGCATGGGAGAGGTGTATGACGCCGAAAAACAATCTAGTCTCGCGCGCACTGTATAGTTAAGCGAATTTAAGACCATGTATTCCTGCAGTCAGGACAGCTGAATTTCGGCCAGGCATAGAGCATGGTAAAAGCACCCAGTGTTAAAACGGACAAAATGCCCACCCAATTGGGTTTGTGAATGGGTTGCCCATCCTTATTTTTGCATTGTGGACATATTTTGGCTTTTGCCGCTCTTTCCGAGGCCTTGTTTTCGTAATATTTTTCAAGCACTTCGGTTGCGGCTTCCACGCACGCAGGCGAAACTTTGATTTTGATTCCGCCCACTGCATTAGCTAACAGCGGATCGACACCAACGGTAAATTCATTGTCCAGATCGCAATCAATACCGGCTGCATCCAACTCCATTTGAATCATGGAGGCTTCCAGAATTTCTGTGCAGGTTCCTACTGTAATTTGTTGATTCATATCCTGATGGACTGTTTCTTATAACGTGAATTAATCGGTCTGCTTGTGCAACATTCAGCGTGCCTTATACCGTTCGGAATTACAAATGATAAAGCCGGTTCTGCATTTTTCCCAGCTCAGATAAATTCCAGGGGTTGGAACTTTTTGAGGAGGATGGGTTTTGAATCTACGCCCATGTGTTTTTCGAGGAGGGTGGCGTAGACGGAGCGGTAGTCGGTGGTGTGGGCGATGTCGCCGCGGATCAGCTGACCGGGGGCCATGCCGGGGCGTTTCCCGTAGAATCCGCCTTTGACGGGGCCGCCCATAACAAAGACGGGTGCCGCGACCCCGTGGTCGGTGCCGCCGGAGGCATTTTCTTGAACGCGGCGTCCGAATTCGGAATAGACCATGACGACGACGCGCTGGTTTTGACCGGTCTTTTCGAGCTCGTTGTTAAAGGCGAGGAGGGCGTCGCCGACTTCTTTAAGCAACTGGGCATGTGCCCCGACCTGGTTAGTGTGGGTGTCGAATCCACCGCGAGAGAGGTAGTAGACTTTAGAGGGCATGCCGCCGCGAATGAGCTGGGATACAATCTTGAGTTCCTGAGCAAAGCGGGTGCCGGGGAACTGGTGTTCGGGCTTTACTTTTTTGAGGATGGCATCGATCTGCTGTGCACTGATATTGGCCTCGGTGGCGGTTTTTTCGAGAAAGGAGAGCGGGTCGGAATTTCCAGACCTTGGAATATTTCCACCTCCGGAGAGTGAACCGATGGAATCGCCGGCGACGGAATCGTCGTCCTCTTCGATGCCCATCATTTCCATCATCATATTCTGATTGCCACGCGCTTTTTTTACCTGGAGTTTGCGCGGATCATTAAAGGTGACGCCGGTGGGCACGGCGGCGGCAAAGGCCTGGGGGTTTTGTTTGCCGATG
>CAKZQV010000088.1 GCA_937141895.1 uncultured Verrucomicrobiota bacterium | reverse complement strand
ACTTATTAAAAGAATCATGGCCATATTTTTTGACTGGTGGAGCCATCATGATTTGCCAGCGGGTAGATCAGGTTATGTTACGAAGTATGGTGTCGGCTGAAGAGGTTGGTTACTATGCTGTAGCCGTAAAAATATGTGCATTAACAGCTTTTGTTCCTATGATTATTTCACGGTCAGTTTTTCCAACTTTGGCTCGCTCAAAAAAACGATGTGAACGGGAATTTAATGAAAAAATTCAACTAGCCTCAGGGTTCATGTTTTGGGGAATGTGCGTCATTGCGATCGGAATTACACTTTTTATTCGCTGGCCTTTCCAATGGATCTACGGGCTTGAATTTATACCCGCAGTTCCGATTATCCAAATACTGACGTGGAAATCGGTATTCAGTGGAATCGGGTTGATTTCAGGAGAGTGGATTCTGATTAACGGTTTGCAGCGTTTAACCCCTATTCGGTCGGTTGTTGCCTTAGCGGTTAATATTATCTTGAATTATTTCATGATTCCAATTTTGGAAGGGTTAGGGGCCGCAATTGCCTCACTGATTGCAGTATTTATTAATTCTTTTCTAATGCTGTGGATCATTCGTTCTTATCAACCTTGTGCAGGTCTATTGTTGAATGGCATATTACTCCCCTTTAACTTTCGATCATTGAAATGTCGAAATAAGACGAAATCACCATGAAATTATTAATTATCTGTTTACGCCGGTCCGGGTCGACCATTTTTTGGAATACGTTTAATCAAGATGAACGTTTAACGTGCTTTGATGAACCGTTTAATCCCATGTATGCAGAGCTACCCCGTACTTTTCATAAACCGGAAGCCAATGCAGTTAAAAAGCTTTGGGCTGAGGATCCTGAAACTTTCTGGAAATATTATGCGCCGATTCCTTGGTGGGAAGAATTGGATCCGGAGCTAACGCCGACTCAGGAAGAGTATTTGCGGTTTTTATTCGAGCAAGGGGAACACGTGGTCATTGATGTGACGCGATGCCATTTTAAAGTCGAACACATACTGGACCGGTTTCCGGATGTTAAGATCGTTTATTTAACTCGGGAACCTCAGGCTTTTATATCTTCGCACCTTTTACCGAATCGAACTGAGCTATCCGGCCTGAATTTCATGCGTAGTCGGTTAAAATACTTTCGTCAAAAGATGAAGTTTTTTTTCGCAAAACAAGGATTTGATACCTGGGATATGGAACGGATAATCGGGCGAACTAATGGGAAGTTTGATCACACGTACCTAAGGGGTAAAACGAATATTGACCATTTAAGCGCTGTTGAAAAACTAATGTGCTACTGGCGCTGTGTAGACGTCGCAATTAAGGAAGAGATGGGGAATTATCCTAATCAGATTATGCGGCTCAGTTTTGAGGATTTTTGTGATCAGCCTGAACAGGTTTTGAAACAGGTCTATACATTCTGTGGGCTGGATAGTCCTGTAATGGACTGTTCGTATATTCGTTCAGCTTCGAGAGGGTACAAGCCTAAGTCTAAAGAATGGGAGAGTTTGCTGGCATAATGAAACGAGTGAAAGAAAAGATCAGGATAGCATCTGATGCGCTCCGTAATATGAGAATTGAGACTCGGCCATTTTATGTTACTTCTCATGAGCGATCAGGGACACATTTTCTCATAAACTCAATTAATGCCAATTTTCCTATTCGTGTTGGATATGGTTTAGGTAAAGGTGCGGGACACGGTTGGAATAATATTGGCGAATGGTTTGGGCCCTATGAAAATAAGGCGGACAGGTATCTGCACATTGAGCACTATAATCAGGTTCTATGGGAGAAGGGAGTGCGTCGCAATGCGGTCATCAAGAGTCATGCTGATCATGTTCTTTTTAAAAAGAAATTCCGTTCTGCTCCAGTAATATACATCTATCGAAACCCTGTTGATGTTATGGCCTCGTGGTTTCACTATTTAAACAAAGATGAATATTATCTGAATAACCCGGCGGTCGAAGATATGCGAAGTGAGAAATTCAGTGAATTTTTAAGGCGCCCTGTTAATGAGTTTCTTAGATATAGTTTTTCAGAAGCAGGTCGTTTTAAAAATGTGGTAGAGCGTTGGGCTGAACACACTAGCGGGTGGTTGTCTGATGAAACTGCATGTTGCGTGCGTTACGAAGATTTGAAAAATAACCCTGATGCCGTTTTGGGGGAAATCAGTAAATATCTAAATGTTCCCCGTTCGGGCGATACCAGTATTATCGATATTGGAAACTCAAAATCTATTCTTCCAAGAAAAGGAAATGTTGGAGATGGGGCGAAATATTGTGGGGATGGTGATGTTGCGTTCATTCGTGAATGTATTGAGCGCTACGATTTAAAATGGGATACGTTTAATACATCAGCTTAATGAAAACGCGTATTCTCATTATCAAGCTGGATGAGATTGGCGATGTAATTCTATCGACTCCCGTCATCCGATCTCTACGAGCGAAGCATACTCAGGCTGAACTGGTTTTGGTGGTGCAACCGCATGTTTATCCGCTGGTTGAAAATTGTCCGTATGTTGATCGGGTGTTGACGTTTAAAAGACGGGATGAACGTGGGCTATTGAAAAAAATTCAGAAACTTGGTGCAGCCTTGGGTTTCATTATCCGCAACCGCCTGCTATTTTTTAATGAGTGTATTCTTTTGCGGACGCAACCCTATACCAGTGAATATTTGCTTACTTTGTGTTCGTTTGCTCGTCAACGAGTTGGATGGATATCAGAGACCATTTACTGGGGAAAATATTGTCTAAATCATGTAGTTGCGGAGCAACTGGGTATGCATGAGACCCATCGGATGTTCGGAGCGATCGGTGCATCAGCTGATTTTAAAGAAGAGGCTGGACTTCCGGCGTTAAGGATCGGAAAACAGGCCGAGCAGGTGGGTGAAAAGATTGCCGCTTCCCATAAAAAAATAGTGGTGCTGGGCTGTACAAAGGCACGCATATCCAGAAGGTCATGGCCAGTTAAAAGGTATGCGGAACTGGTGAATCAGCTAAAGGTTTCTCTTGCAGATTATGATTTTATTGCAGTGGGAGGGCCGGCTGATCAAGCCTATGTGGAGGAATTGATTCAGATGACGGATGGAACCGTGACCTCATTTGCCGGACACTTAAGTTTGCCTGAAACCTGTGGTTTGTTAAAATATAGCACACTTTTTATCGGCAATGATTCGGGGCCTATGCACATGGCAGCGGCCATGGGCCTGCCCGTGGTGGAAATTTCTTGCCATGTGGTCGGAGGGGACCCTGATCATGCGAATGCGCCGGAACGATTTGGTCCGGTAGGTGTACGACATCGAATTTGTCGGCCCCGAAAGGTAGTCTCTCCGTGTGTGGATTGTTGTGTTTCCGAGGTAGCACATTGTATTAACATGGTTTCGGTGTCCGAGGTGGAAGTGGCTGTGAAGGGTTTGGTGGAAGAAATAAATCATGTTTGATCGAAAATTTACCGAGATACTCCTGATATTTATCGGGCTCGTTTGTGCCTTTTTATGGGGAAAGGTTGTGGCCGGGGGAAACCTTATTTATACCGTGGGCCCGATGGTGATTCTTGTCGGAGTTTATCTGGGCTTTAAGTTTCAGAATTACCTTCCGGCTATTGTTTTCGGCATGATGTGGTATGGAGGGGGGAGTCCTTTTATTCAACAAGTTCCATATGCTTTTTATGCCTTAGTGGCCTGCATTGGCATAGCGTTTCTTGATTTTTTAATGAAACGAAAGCGAGAGGCCATCCTGTTGCGGGATGCCAGTCCGCTAATTAAGATTCCACTGCTTTGTGTCGGTTATTTGGTGCTTCAATATACGGTCATTACCCTGTTAAAACGGCAAGGGTTTTTACCCGCTTCTGACTATGGTGCGGCGGGTGGCATGAAGAATATGGTCAAGTTTATGGCGATGCTGATGTTTATACTGCTGTTGTTTAATGGAAAGATTTCCCGATCAAAACTGCACTGTATTCCCTATGTGGCCATTTTTATTGCCTGCATATCTACCGTATTTGATACGCTAAACTATCTGAATCCTCGATCAGCCTTTATTACCTACTATTTTACAACCGGGTTGAATTTTGAAGTATTGGATGTATTGCGCGGTAGTGCAGATTCGGTATTACGACTGGCCAGTTTGCGGGAATTTGGACTCTATTTAACCCTTTTTATTATCAGTATCTTTGTTGTGAAAAAACAGCGAGGTGAACTGAAAATAATACCCATGAAGTATATTGTTTTATTGGGAGCAATGGGCTTGATTATTTTGATTGGTGGTTTCCGAAACTACATTATTCGTTATGCCGTGGCTTTGGTTATATTTTTTCTGGTCTATGATAAGAAGTGGGCGATCGCAGGAATTCTTGCGGGGGGAAGTCTCTGGTTAGGTGCCATTGGTATGGGCCGTTCATTAGATGTATTACCCATGCCAATTCAACGTGTATTGGGATCACTTCCCGGCGTGTATAAAACTGATGTGGCAGTGAGTGCTATGGGCGGTTTGGAGTGGCGAGCAGAATTACGATCTCGTTTCTGGGATAATGAATTCTGGCGGCATCCCTGGTTTGGACGTGGACAGGTGGGTGATTTTTTTGTTGTACCGGAATCGGCCTATGCCGATCCCTTTTTATATTTTGAAGTCACCCAGCTTTGGCACTCGGGATGGGTGTCGACATTGGATGTAGTTGGGATTATCGGTATGTTTGTTTTGATTATCGCGCAGCTTTCTACATTGGTTTTGTCGATTAAACTGTTTAGGCAATATCGAGCCCTGTTGGAGGGGTGGATGGTCTGGTGTATACTCTACTTTTATACAGCCAATATTATTTTTTGGTACAATGGATTCTTTCTGAAGCAGTTCCCAATGATGGCCCTCTCAATGGTCGGGGTGTGTCTAGTTTATGATGTCTTATTACGGCAAAAGGTTGGAGCCGTTCTTGAATCTTCAGCTACGGACTTGGTTGATATAACAGCTTAAAGATCAAACACAACCTCTGGTGTTTTTAGTTTAAAAATATCCGCATTCTGCGGTGAGGCCGAATGAATCATTTTAGAAGACTTCTGGATATGTATAAAAAGAGCAGGTTAGTGGATACGCCCTTTATCCCAGTGCTAATTCGATATGTATTTTTTAGATTACGAGGATTAAATCTGGTTATAAGTAATGGCGTTAAAATTTGCGGCCTTCGGAATATACAAACCGATGGGTGTGTTCAAATTGGTATGGATTATATTGGGTTCATGAATAGGTATGATAGAACCTATCTCAATGTAGGAGGAAGCTGTCAATTTGATGGGAGATTCAAGATTGGAAAAGGGTGTCGATTTGATATCGGAAATCAGGCAAAAGTTAGAATTGGTAAAGGGGGATACATCAATCCAAACTGTACCTTCGTAATCATGCATGGGTTAAAAGTAGGCGAAAATTGTGCGATATCGTGGGGGTGCAATTTTCTTGATAATGATTTTCACACTATACTCAGCAATGAGCAAAGGCTACCGAAAGGGGGAGAGATTGTTATCGGCAACCATGTTTGGGTAGGAAGTAATGTGACGATTCTAAAAGGAGTCCATATTTCTGATAATACAGTGATCGCTGCTGGTTCCGTTGTGACGAAATCATTCCAAGAGTCAAATGTAATTTTGGCAGGTGTTCCTGCTAAGGTCATTAGAAAAGATGTGAGATGGAATTAATCAACAATAAGAAAGTGGCAGTTATTATTCCCGTTCACAATCGTCGCGATACAACATTAGAATGCTTGGAACGGATTTATAGTCAGATGATCTGTGAATGGGCAGATATTATTGTAGTGGATGACGGCTCTAAGGATGGAACCGGGGATGCAATAGCTGAAAGATTCGGAGAGGTTGTACTCCTTAACGGGAACGGGAATCTCTGGTGGGCGGGCGGCATAAATGCCGGAATGCGTTATGCACATAAATCCGGCTATGATTTTTTCTTTTGGTTGAATGATGATTGCCGTCCCCAACCTGGAACCTTGGAAAAAATGGCTGATTTTTGCCGTAAATCGGGGGGGATTTGTTCGGCTCTATCGGTGACGCCTTCGGGATATTCCTATGGGGGATTTATTAAAACCTTATGGGGTCTAAAACGCATAGACCATGGATCATGTGATACCTTTGGCGGAAATTGCGTTTGTTTTCCGAGTTCTGTAATTAATGCCATCGGCTATCTGGATGCGGAATGTTTTCCGATGGACCCTGCTGATGCAGATTATGGACTCCGGGCAAAAAAAGCGGGTTTTACCGTGTGTGCATTGGAAGAAGCGATCTGTGAAAATGATGACAACCTTTCGGCAGGAAAAAAATCATGGCTATTTTCTGATGTCCCTCTGAAAAGCTACCTAAAGAATTTTTTCAAAAATCGCTATCACATCAGTTATATCCCAACCTATTTCCGTTTTCGGATTAAGCACTGGGGGGTTGCGGGCTTTTTGAATGCATCATGGTTTTATTTTCGGTTTTTAATTTATGCATTCATTCGAATCATGGTGCCTAGAAACCTGCTGCTGAGATTGTCGGGCAGGTCATCAGCATGGAACAAAGAAGCCCACTATCTTTCGGATGAAACACACTAATTCGTTTGAAGCATCTCTTTTACAATCTGTTATCGTACATTTTCTGATAGGAACCCTATGCCTAGTTTAATTATTCAGACCAATGAATTTCCTCCTGTAAGCGGTGGCGTTGGCAGTTATTGTCAGGGTTTTGCTATGGCTCTTGCCCGGAAAGGTGTCAGCGTACAAGTGGTTGCGGCTCGAAAAACGGAGCACGACGACCTGTATGATGAATCGCTGCCCTATGCCGTATGCAGAACCCATCAAAAACTTCCTTTTGTACGACATATATTCCGTTGCGTAAGGTTAATGAAGTGTCTGATTGGGGATCAAAAGGCGGTTCTGTGGGCCGCTGAATGGCGATCCGGAATTGTTACGGCTTTACTTGCATTTTTGTTTCGCCGAAAGATGATGATTACCATTCATGGAACGGAACTCCTTGAACTGGAAACATCACGGGTTATGCGTTTCTTCGCCTTGCCGGTTTACCGCCGGGCGTGGAAGATCATTGCGATTAGTGATTATGTGGCGCAGTTGATTGTGGAAAAATATCCTCATTACTCGGAAAAAACAGTCACCATAAAAAACGGCATTAATCCTGATCAGTTCACCGAGGTAGCTAAGGTGAAGGTTGAGGAGCTCATAGAGAAAAATAACTTAAGGGGAAAACGGATCATTTTATCTTTATGCCGCTTAGTTCCAAGAAAGGGGGTTGACCAAACCATTGTCGCATTTGCGAAACTGCGCGAAGGGGTTTCGGATGTGGTTCTTGTTGTTGCCGGAACAGGGCCTGAAGAGTCGGCATTAAGAGAGTTGGCGGAACGCTTGGGGGTAGAAGATAACGTGCTTTTTACGGGGTATGTACCCGATGAAGAAATCGCGCTTTGGTATCATGCGGCCAGTCTTTATATAATGCTTTCGCGAAAAGATGATTTTTATGTTGAAGGGTTCGGGCTTACTTTTCTTGAAGCGAATGCTTGCGGAAAACCGGTTGTCGGGGGGAATCATGGTGGGGTTCCTGAGGCTGTGATTGACGGGATAACCGGTTATCTAGTGAATCCGGAAAACCCAGATGAAGCGGCCGAAGCTATGCGACGGATATTGTCTGATCCTGACTTGTATCGGAAAATGTCTGAGTCGGGTCGGGACTTCGTGCATGGAAGGGGAAGTTGGGCAAGGGCTTCTGATGAAATGATTGAGCTGTTGAAATTTCCAACCATATAGTACATCTGGAATATCTTCTGGAACTATGTGTATTTATATCTTCTGGCTTAAGTTGGCTGGGTTTTAGTGGGATCGAGTGTTGAATAGTAATGCCCAACAGATGTAAATCAAAATGATTTGATTTAGGTCAATGTTGTTAATGAGGATATTACTCAATGGATAAAGAGAGGCTAATGTGGCCGGATATTGCTAAAGGGTTTGCAATATTTTTTGTGGTACTTCTTCATACTGGCGATGGGATAATTAATGCTGGTTTGAAAGAGCCTAGTTGGTGGAGGTGGGTCTATAACGCCGGTTATACGTTCATGGTACCTCTTTTCTTTTTAAATATTGGATTGGGATAGGTGAGTGGGAACTCATATAACGTGAGG
>CAKZQV010000087.1 GCA_937141895.1 uncultured Verrucomicrobiota bacterium | reverse complement strand
GGCGGGTTTATCGGCGTGATCCTGTTTATCTGGTGGTATGCAAAAAAGCATCGCCATTCGTTCTGGAACCTGACGGACAACATGGCGGTGACCACCTCGCTGGGCTTTGCGTTCGGGCGCCTGGCAAACTTTATTAACGGCGAACTGTGGGGTCGAATTACCGAAGTTAAATGGGCCGTCATTTTTCCACAGGAGGCAGGTCTCCAGTATGGGCAATACGACCTTCCAATGATTGGAAGATTGATTGAAGCGGGGCATCTGCACGCACGTCACCCCTCCCAGTTGTATCAGGCGGCAGTCGAGGGCTTCCTGGTTTTCGGTGTTATGCTATTGCTCAGAAAAACGTCATGGGGCAAGCGCCCGGGCTCCTTAAGCGCAGCGTATCTGGTTCTGTATGCGCTGGCCCGCATCAGTATGGAATTTTTCCGCGAACCCGATCATGGTGAATTTTTCATGGCCCACATATCGAAAGGCCAATTCTACTCCGCGCTCATGATTATCGGTGCAATGGCCATCGGCTGGAAAATGAAGTTATTCAGACCATTGGCGGACACCGATATCAGGCAAAATGATTAGGATCAAAATGAGGCTGAGAGTGCATTTTTTAAGGCAGAAAGATTGAAGACAGAAAAATGAGCGGAAAAACTGCAAATGCTTCAATGCATGTTTTATTCGGCTCATAGAGCCGACGCTACAACCAAGGACTACGGACTACGGACTACGGACTAATTTCCCTTATTGTTGATTGATTTATAGACCTTTCGTCCGTAAAAGCGCGCGCCATGAAACCGATTGTTGTGTGTGCTCTATATAAGTTTACTGCTCTGGATGATTTTGAATCGATCCGCGAACCCTTGCGCCAATTTCTGGAAGTGCTTGGAATTCGTGGAACTCTGCTGCTGGCCAAAGAAGGAATCAACGGGACGGTGGCCGGGTCACGCGAGGCGATTGACGAAATGCTCGCTTATCTGAAGTCGGATGAACGGCTGTCGGATCTGGACTACAAAGAGTCCTACGATGAGACCAACCCGTTTTACCGAACCAAAGTCCGCCTGAAAAAAGAGATTGTCACCCTCGGCGTTGAAGGTATTGATCCGCGGCAGTCGGTCGGCACCTATGTGGAGCCTAAAGATTGGAACGAACTGATCAGCGATCCGGACACCCTACTGATCGACACCCGCAACGATTATGAAATCGGGATCGGCACCTTCAAACATGCGGTAAATCCGGAAACGGAAACCTTCCGTGAGTTTCCTGAGTATGTGGAGAAAAATCTCGATCCTTCCAAGCATCGGAAAGTGGCGATGTTCTGCACCGGCGGGATTCGATGCGAAAAATCCACGGCCTATCTCAAAGAGCTCGGTTTCGAAGATGTTTACCACCTCAAAGGCGGCATTCTTAAATATCTCGAAGAAGTTCCCGAAGAAGAGTCGATGTGGGAAGGCGAATGCTTTGTTTTCGATAATCGCGTGGCGGTTAAGCATAATCTGGAGAAAGGTGAATATGACCAGTGCCACGCCTGCCGCATGCCGATTACCGAAGAAGACAAACAAAAACTGCAGCATATCGAAGAGAGAATTGAGGTGCGTAGTTGGTGTGCCAAGTTTGTATTTTGTTGTCTTCAGGCTTGGACGCCTCGCTCCGATCACACCCACATTCGACTCTACGAAAAGACACTGTCGCTGTGTCCGTTGTACCATCA
>CAKZQV010000086.1 GCA_937141895.1 uncultured Verrucomicrobiota bacterium | reverse complement strand
CTGCCCAACCTATCGACAAGAAGGAATCTCTAAGACGCTCTTCCGAGAAGAACCGAAATTATAAACTAATTAATTTCGAAGGGGTTGGACTTTACGCGTGAGACGCAGGTTAATTTTTAACATCAATCGCACGCATCAAGCTTGCAAGGAACGGACTCTTTTTGTGCAACCGAGTCCCCGACCACGTGTTATCAAAAAGCCCCGAAAATTCGGGGCTTTTTGGGGTTTTGGCTACAAGGATTCTGTCGCACCACGTTGTGTTGCGGGGGTTTTTATGGTTCGGGTCTGATCTACGTTCCCTGAGGGCCTTTCCTGCTTTTGGGGAGGCCCATGCCGTAGACGGAATTAAAAATTACGCTCAGGCTGGAGAAGACCATTCCAACGGCACAAAATGCGGGTGAAAGCCAGCCGATCGCAGCGATGATTATTCCGACGGTGTTGTAGACGAATGCCCAGCTATAGTTAACTAGGATCTTTCGGCGAACTTTTCGCTGCATGTAGGGAAGGTCGCGAAGATTGCCGATCTCCGGAACCATGAACACGCCGTCTGCACTCATCTTGGCCGGGATCTGGCCGGAAAAAACGGCGAGCCCCAAGTCGGCCACCGCTAACGCCTGAGCGTCATTTATACCATCCCCCACCATCATGACGGTCTTGCCTTGCCGCTGGAGCTCTGCGATTTCGGTCTGCTTGTCACCGCTGCCCATCTCGCCATGATATTCTGAAATGCCAAGTTCCTGCGCCACCTGTTCAACCACCTGTTTGCGGTCGCCGGAAAAAATATACGGACGTACCCCAACCGCTTTCAGGGCATCAATCAGTGGTTTTGAATCGTCCCGAATCGTATCCTTGAGGCCAACCATGCAGTAGCATTCATCCGCATCACCGAACATGACAATCGTTGATTGCTTCAGGTCCGGAGGAATTCCAATGTTTGGAAAAAGATCGGCATTTCCAGCGAGGTAATGATGCCCATCCACTTTAGCGGAAACCACCGTCCGGGCAATGGTTCGATCTTCCACCGAACGCGGAGTGCCAACCACGGCCAGGGCCCGCGCAATTGGATGTTCAATCCCGTTTTCCAGCGATGCCAGAATATTGAGATAATCCGGATTTTTCTCTTTGATCCAGACCACCTTATGTACATCCGGTGCACCGCGGGTGAGCGTTCCGGTTTTATCGAATACGACAACGTCGGGCTTGAGTCCCAGCACCTTCCCATTAAAGATCTGAATTCCGAGTCCCCGCACCTTCTCAATGGCTGCAGTAAGCACCAGTGGTTCGGCAATACCAAATGCACAGGGACAGGCGATGATAAGCACACTCAGCAACCGGATCATCGCCTCGCCGTGTTCGCCCCAATACAAGTTGGCCAAGTAGACCAAAACCGCGGTTGCGACAACGATCGGCACAAAGACCTGGCTGATGCGGTCTCCCAGCGAAAGCTGTTGTTTGCGAGTATTGAAGGCCTCGATGGTACTTTCGACAATCTTCTGGATTAGGTTGCTCTGTCCGCCGGCAGGGACGGAAAGGCGGGCGGCATCGGAAAGCAGTTTGGCCCCGGCACCGACATAGTGTCCCCGCTCCAGCGATACCCCGTGCGATTCGCCGGTAATCAGACTGAAATCGAACTCGGCAGTGCCCATCAAGATGCCGTCCGTTGGTACAAACTCATCGCGGTTGACCAAAAATTCCTGCCCGGGTTCCAGCTCCTCAACTGCAGTATAATCCTCTTCAATACCCTCCCTTTCAACTCGGGCTTTTTTCGGCAGTTGCCAGGAGAGCGAGCTGACGCGGCGGCTCAGCTTTTTATAAAACGAAGTCGATATGAGGTTGCCGGTTTCGATCAGCATCAACAGCAGGGTTACCACATCAAAATAGAGGTGCGCAAAATCGCCGGTAATCATTGAATAGACGGAATAGATCCATGCGGCTGTCGTGGAGAGCACCACCAGGCTTTCCATTCGGAACTGGCGCATCAGTATCTGCCGGAATCCCATGATCATGGTGGTTTTTGCGGCATAGAGCGGAACCAGCGTTCCAAACAGCGCCAGCAGAATGGAACAGACCAGCTGCATGGCAAATGGAACATCCCAGCTCTCGGCAGAAATGACCACGAACGAGATCATCATGTTGTTCAATGCAAAGAACCAGCCAGCCCCAAAGCGGAAGTAGTCAAATCCAGCGCGATCAGCATCGTCCCCTTCGTAGAACTTATAGCCGAGCTTTTCGATGTTGGTCTGGATGGTGTCTTTACCGATCTGCATCGGGTCAAAGGAGAGCGTGCAGGTCTCGGCAATGAAGTTGAGGTTAACATTTCCAACCCCTGGAAGTTTTCCGAGGCTATTATGCACCAGCCACGAGCAGGCCGGGCAGACCATCCCCCCCACCAGAAAACAGAGGTCCTCCCCATTCTCAATTTCCTGCTCCTGCGATTCCAGATTCTGGCCATCCGGGAACACCCCTTCGAGCAACTGAGTAATCCTTTCGTCGCGCTCAGCACCTTCCAGCCCCATCTTACCGATGATGACGTGTACGGCGGCGCATCCCGGACAGCAAAAGTCGCCATCGCCTCCGGGAACACTTCTGTTACAGACTATGCAATGATCGGCCATTTTTCTAACCACAAAGACACGAGGGTCAACCAGTTACACCAAGCCAGGACTTCGTGTACTTAGAGCCCACGAAGTTCATTATCCCGAAGTTTCTGCCGGTATGAGCCGGAGTGTAAATAAGACGCAGTAGACGATCCCAATGATTAAACAGATCCAAGGGAATGCTTTTTCAAAACGCGCGCCCCATGTTGCATCGACCAGTCTTCCGAGGGAGATACCGAGTTGCATAAAGAAAGTCTGGGTGACCACAAAGGCCAGCATGAAGGCCCCGCCCATCCACCAGCTGCCCTGCCCAACGGCCATGGCAAATGCGGCATAGAGCATCCCGCAGGGAATGAGCGACGTGCAGGCCCCGCCCAAGGTCAGTTTACCGAGACCCCCGCTGAAAAAACGGGAAAGCCAGCTGCTTTTGGGGGCCTTGAGGCCTTTTTTACGGAAGGCGTAGGCTGCGATGAAAAACATCATGACCCCAGGGAACAGCAGCGATAGCAACGCGCCCCGAAACGGGTGCTGTCCTTCCTGACAACAGAAGTGTGCCGGACCAATATTGATAAATTCACCAAATGCGCCAAACAGCATGCCGGCTAGGGTATAGCCGAAGATTCGGCCCAGATTAAACAACGACAGGGCTTTGAGACTTTTTTCGCGATGAAGGGCACAAACGGACACATGCAAAGGCCCGCACATGGCATAACAATGCGGGATGGCGGTGAAGCCTAATCCTGCGCCTAAAATGATGGCTGTAATGAGCTGTTCCATAAACGCGCATTACACTATCACCATTTCTTAGTATTGCAATGCACTCCGTGAAGAATTGGAGCACTTACCCGCGGGAAAATTTCCAACGATTGGAAACTAGCGATTAAACGCGCTGGTGCTGTAGGAAAGTGGTTTTCCGGGATTGATAAATAACCGGGAGTTTTTCGGTTTCTGTGGGGTCACCGAATTGCAGTGCGTGTAAATGGCAGGATGATACCCATGTTTATCGCCACATAACCGGCTACGATCATAGGGATGCCAATAGCCGCGCGTTCGATGGAAGGATGAGAAATAGCCTACGGTAATGGTGGAGCTACGCCTGCTTTTGTCGCCCTCCAGAAGATATCGGGCCCGCGCAGTTTCAAGCCGTTCTTTTTCAAGGGCGGCTTGTTCTTTGGCCAGTTGCAGCCGCTGGCGCTCCAGATCCAGCTTGCGCTCTTCGCGGTTCATGAGCAGTTCCTCTTTTTCCAGCGGCGTCATCCAGGTGCCTTCAAATTCGATTAGACCTTTAGCCCGCTGGGTATCGGCAAAAGCCTTGCGTTCGGCAGCCGCTTTTTCGATTCGTGCCTGACGCTTGGTATAGTATTGCAGCTCTTCTTCCACTTTCTGCCGCTGCTCCGCAGTAAGCGAATGAGGAATCAGATCTTTAAACTTTACCTGACATCCGCCGCCATCATGCACAATGAGCATCTGATCAGGATTTACCGAAATGATGGTGACATTGCGGTACACGGCCCCGTCTTTAACCGTCAGATCATCGGCGATACTGCTGAAGCCGAGGGTTAGGGCTAAAATGTAGAGTACTTTTTTCAATGCATTCCCTCTCATGGATTTAATCAGTATAGCACCACCGTCAACCCATCTATATTGAGAGGGTTTAAACATCACGAATTCCGCCCTTTTTTGGTTTTAATCACCTTGAGGGTGTCGTCACGCTGGCGGCGTCATGTCCGCGTCCCATCAATCCAGCCTCATAGGCGCCGAATTCATTGCATTTTTCTAAGTGAAAAGCGCAGAGAATATTTCAGGTTATTAAAGTCCTTTGACAGCCTCTACATTCGCCCGCATGACCGTCAGAAAATCACCATCCGGCGGCCGGTTACCGCAAGGGTTGAATACGACGCTCTTGATGCCCTTTTGGGCCAGCGCTTTTTTAACGGAAGGCAACGGCTCATCTTCCCAGAGCATGACATCCGCCTTGTGCGTTTCCAGAATATCCTCCAGCTCGCGCCACATCGCCCGGTCGGGCTCGCTGTCCGGCTCCCAATGGACACTTTCCATATTCAGATCGTAGTGCGCCGCAAGATATTGATAGACCGGGTGCGAACCAAGAAGGGGTTTCTTTTCCAGAGGTTGGAAAACCTCTTTCAGGTCTGCATCCAGTTTTTCAAGATCGGCTACCAAAGCAATGAGTGCGACATCGTCCAACGCGACCATGCGAGACAGGGAAGCATATATGGTCTTTGCCTGATGCACGGCCAGCTCTGGATTGAGCCATAGGGTGAATGCCACGTCTCCGTGCACATGTGCATCACCCGATGCGTGAGCATGACTGCCGGATCCATCGAGCGCAATCAATTGTGATTCCAGACCACGAGCTGTATTGACCAATCGATCTTCCGGTAACGCAGCGGACGACACCCATTTGGCATACTCGGCACCATTTAAAAGAATGAGGTCGGCATTCTGGAATTCCAAAATCTTCTCCGGGGTCGGCTCCCAGAACGCGGGGTCGCCCTCCATTTCAGGGAATACAATCTCAATCTGATCGCCGGCCAAACGCTCCGCGAAATAGGCTAGCGGATAGTTCACGGTGTACACCGTTGGCTTTAATGTTTGCCGAGCCTGCTCTTCATGATGAGCACACCCTGCCATAAGAAGAGCTAAGAGGAGAAGTTGAGCTAATTTCATCGTATCGTTTCCTTATATTACATCATCATCTCACCGTTTAATGAACGAGCGGTGCGTACAAATTCTACCGTGTCTGCGGAGCTATCGGTTCGGGATCATTGAAATGAAACAGGGTATTGCCCTGCCCAAGTTCGGTGGTACAGGCCTCGGCGCAGAGATTGCAGTTGGTACAGTCCGGCCCCTTGCTTTCAAAGCGAGCCCGCAAATCCATCGGACAGATCTCCTCGCACTTCCGGCAGTTAGTGCAGGTTTTTTCCGGGTTGGTAAACTTCATTGTGCGGGTGAACTCAGACTGCAACAGCATCTGGATCAACGCATAGGGGCAGCCTTTTTTACAGAAGCGTTCCTGATAGCCTACAAACAGGAACATAAAACCACCAAAGAGCGCCAGGGAAATTCCAATGATTGGAAGATTGCCGGACATCGCCAGTTTGATCTGGTTATCCAGGGGTTGGAAAAAGGAGATAATCACCTGGGTCAGAATCACAGATAACAATAGTGACCAAAGGATGATTACCCGCTTACGGTTGTCCGCTACTTTATTTTTCGGATTGTTCACTTTTTCAAGGAACATATGCATCGGGCACAAATGCGAACAGAAGAGCCGCCCTTTCTTCATCCCGATTCCTACGACGAAGAGCAGCAGACCTACGATAGTGAAAAGCGGGTAAAACATGGTGGAGAGGCCGAAGTCTTTTCCAAAGACCCGCATGCACTCGCCATCGAGATCAAAACAAAAAAAACGAAGCGGAATGCTGAGGAGGACCAGAACACTGAGGGTCTGGATGATCCTGCGCCGCTTCGTATAAAAGTCCTTAGCCATAGCTAAGATATATACCGAAAGGTATTAGGGATTAAAATTAAGAATGAGGTAAACAATACAGACGATGGTCAGGATGATTTCAATGGCAATGTTGAATCTGCCGATATCTGCATGTCCCTGTTTGATTTCATTCGTGGTTTCCAGATCGTATTTTTTTTCTTCAGCCATTGATTCTCTCCCGCTTATTTTTCGTAGTCGTTGAGCGGATTACCCTCTTGATCCACACGCCAGTTTTTATTGCGCCCGAGCGTCTGAATATAAGCCGTAAGGTCGGCAATTTCTTCATCGGTCAGATAGGCAAATGAAGGCATGATGGATGCTTTTTCATAAATCCCTTTACGGTCGGGAAATTTATCGCCCATATCGCGCGGGTTCTTGAAGTGGGCATAGTGCCATTCCGACGAATATTTACCCCCGACGCGTGCAAGATCCGGCCCCGTACGTTTGGTCCCGAGGAAGTGGTTTTTATCGTTCACATATTCCCAGGATTCTGAAGCGGGTGCTTCAACAAGGCGCCAGCCATAACGGCGTTTGTCGGAGTCCAGATCACGCACCTGCTGGGTGTGGCAGTATACGCAGCCTTCACTTTTATAGATCTCGATTCCCCGCAGTTCCTGTTCTGTGTACTCGTGCACGTCTTTGTCCGTGGTGTATAGCGACGGATCAACCATGGGCGGAACAATGGTGGTCAGCACAGCACCGACGGCGAACAGGGCAAATGCCGCAACCGATGTGGCCAATAAGCTTTTTTCTACATCAATCTTCATGAATCAATCCCCTTAATGCGCGGATACGGTTTCAGACTCGGCGACTTCCCCGTCGGCCGGTTCGTCAGGATATTTCCCGAACAGCGTCTGCAGGATGTTGTACAGGAACAGGAAGTAAGCAATGAAAATGGCGCCGCCGCTGGCGAAGCGCATCCAGTGCGCATGCTTCAACGCATCCAGCGTATCCACAAACGTGTTTTCCGGGTTGAGCCATGCAAAGCCCTGAATCACACCGCTGATCCAAAGTACGGCAAAAAACGGAACACTGGCGATGGTCATGATCCAGAACTGCAGATTACCGAGATTTTCATCGTATAACTTTTTGCCCCGCAGTTTCGGCGCAACGTAATAGATACCCGCCATGGCAAAGTAGGAGAAGGCACCGAATAGCGCCATATGAGCATGTCCGACGACCCAGTCTGTTTTAGACGTGATTTCGTTCACGGAACGAATCGCCTGGAACGGGCCCTGAAGGCAGGTGAAAATATAGTAAACCGTGCCCATCATCAACAGCTTGGGTATCGGCCCCTTCATTCTTGTTCCGCGAGGCGCGGTCGCAAACGTTCCGAAGAAGTTTGTGATTACGGCCATGACCGGAATAATCAGACTGAAGGAAAAGATGATCGATACGGTTTCCAACCAATGGGAAATCGGACCGTGAATCATGTGGTGAGCCCCCGTCCATACATACACGAAGGAGATCACCCAGAATCCGATCATCGACAGCTTATGCGAATAAATCGGGGTATCGAGCTGTTTCGGAATCAGATAATAGGCAATGGCCACACCGAGCGGCGTGAAGATCAACCCCACCGCGTTATGCACATAGAACCAGATCAGATTGGCCTGATTTACACCAGCCACCATCGGCAACTGACTGAACATGTTGCCGGTAATAAACACAAAGGTCGTCCAGATGACGGCACCTAGCGTGTACCATACCGTTACATAGAGATATTTCACCTTACGGGTGGCCACGGTACCGAATACGTTGATGGCAAACAGCACCCAGCAGACGGCAATCATATAGTCGAACGGCGGCGGAATTTCACCATACTCAACGTTCTTAATATTGCCCGTAACGATGGAAATAAGTCCACCGATCAACGCGACGTTATAGATGATGCCCATCGCCACACCGAGTTTTTCCGAGAAGAGCTTGGTGTGAAGAATACGCGGCAGAATCCAAAATAGGATACCCATATTTGCCTGAAGCAACCAACCGAAGAGGTTGATGTTGGTATGCAGAATACGAACGCGCGGCATGGATAGATATTCAATTTCTCCAACCGTTGGAACTACGAATTTCAGTGCAGTCAACAAACCCATGGTCAGCGCGAGACCAAAGAAAATGGTCGCGCCGACCACCATCGTTTTAGCAGCAGTATCTTGTTTCATTATTTTGCTTCCTCGGTATTGCCCCGGATGAAGGCGATAATATCAATAATGGTCTGGTCTGACAGATGGTCATGCGAAGGCATCGGCGTTCCGGCCACACCCAGCAGGATGGACTGATAGAGACGCTCATCCGTCATCCCTTCCTGATTCATAAACTCTTTATTGAGCAGGTTACGCGGCAGCGGATGCTGAAGGTTATACGCGTTAGGCCCTTTACCGTTGGCCAGCTTGCCGTGGCAGGACGTACATGCCTGTTGGAAGGCCGCCTCGCCTCGTTCCACATCTCCGGCTTCTACGACCTTGCCTTTATTTTTCCAGTCGCGGCGATCATCATCACCGATTTTCGGAAGAGAAACCTCCATGCGTTTGAAATTCTTCTTCTGTTCATCCAGTGTTTTGTCCTTGATGAACTCAATCAGCGTTTCAATTTCACCTTCGGTCAACACATTTTTCCATGCCGGCATAGCGGTTCCGGAAACACCGTTCAGAATGGAATTCTTGAATCGGTCTTCATATGCGACAACAAACTGATGTCGGCTGAAATCCCTCGGATAAGGATCCAACATGGCCGATACAATGCCCTGTCCATTCATATCTTCACCATGACAGGAAACACAGTATGTATCGTACAGTTTCTGACCTTCTGAATCAGCTGAAAGCTTATAACCGAAGGTTGAAAGGAACATGACCAAGCTGTCCAGCTCAGCATCATTATAGTCCTTGAAGGTCGGCATGATGGAGTCCGGTGCGTGCTTTCGGGAATTGACGATATGGTCCTTCACCCAATCCTCACCGCGGTTGCGGATGGCCCAGGTCAGCTCCGGGCCGATATTTCCGCCGGCCAGCTGGCCATCGTCGCTACGGAAGGCGTGACAATTCACACAGCCCCCACGATTGATGGACCCCTCAAACGGAACACCGGCAAACAGCGCACGGCCCGCATCTACACTCGCTTCTGAAATTCGAACTTCATCGGCTTTCGGTTTAATATAACCGATCGGTGCGGTGTCGTCGGAACGCAGCTTACTCTTCTGCTGCCCTTTGAGGTAGGTTGCCAGAGCAAAAACCGTATCGTGATCATGCACCCAGTCAAATTTCGGCATCTTCGAATTTTCATCATTCGCTTTCGGATGAACGATGGATTCATACAGATAATCGAAACTGAATTTTCCGCCGGCATCCGTCAGTTCCGGTGCTTGGGATGACGTCGATACGCCCGCAATGGTGTGACAACCCCAGCAGGCTTTTTCGAGGAAGAGCTCCCGGCCCAGTTCATAGACTTCGGCACCGGCCAGATGACCGCTTTCCATTGCATGACAGCGAACGCAGCTTGACTGAGCCATTTTTCCGTTCAACAACGGAGCAATCCAACCATGAGCCTCGCCATGGGCCAGATGCATATCCAGGTCGCGGCTTGAGCCATCGTGACAAATCGCACAACCGATTTTATTGAAATCGTGCGGATCTTCTTGAGCACCCGGTACAATCGGCGGATGCGTGGTCAACGGCATGTCAAAATCCTTAGCCCCCGGATTTGATGCGCCGATGTGGCAGCTTTGGCAACGGTCCACCAACATGGAGGACGGCGTTTTGACATTAACCTGCTTAACGACCGGCCCCGGAAAATCCTCGCCCAGCGCTTCGTAGTACGCTTTCTGATAGCGGATGTAATCCTCATCAAAACCTTTACGAATGGCCAGCCCGAGAAAAACCATGCCCAGCAGACCAATGAATAGAAGAATACGATAATCCTTAATCATCTTAGTGTCCTCCCCCTGCAGCGTGTTCTACCCACGGGTAAACGATGGCCCAGTTTTCTCCACGGAAGTAAACACCGATC
>CAKZQV010000085.1 GCA_937141895.1 uncultured Verrucomicrobiota bacterium | reverse complement strand
TCTGGATGGCAACCGGCTTCGATACCAGTTGGATGCTGACCGGCTTAAGCCCTTTTTTGACGGCGCTCAGGATTACGGTGCCGGCCGTCAGTTGCGAACGAATCGCCACGCGGTTTATACCCGCCTCGATGTCGAGATACAGATTGTTGATGCTCTTCTCTTTTCCACTGTTATAACCGCCACGCCAGGTGCCGGGGCCTTCGACCTTAAAGTCAACGCGGCCTTTAGCCAGCGGGCAACGGCGTCCTTTGCTGTCGACCACTTCCACGTCTACCAGCACCACGTCGGAGCCATCCGCCCGCCAGCCGTTGAGGCCGGTGATCGGAGTCAGTTTCAGCGCTGCGGGTTCGCCAACGGTTTCTTTAGTCTGCGAGGTGCGGAGTTTGCCGCCAATATAGCCTTCCACTTTAATTTCGCCCGCTTTCCACGCCACCTCCGGGAAGGTGAAGAGATAGCCGTTTTCGGGTTTATTGTTCGATCCGATCAGCTCGCCGTTCACATAGAGTTTCACCTCGGCGCAGTTGGAGACGGCAAACATATCCTTCTTGGTGCCTTTTTCGTAATTCCAGTGGCCGATCACATGCACCTGCGGTTCTGGGCGCCACATGGCTTTTAGCGCATAAAAGGCTTCTTTCGGCAAACGTACGGCATCCACTTCGCCGCTGGCCCGCGTGACTTCCGTCGGGCAACGTCCGCCATGCGGGCCATCGGAAAAGATCCAGTTGGCGCCGCCGACGTGATAGCTTTTTTTACCCATCTTGTTCCACCAGTGATCCACCTGATGAACCGCAAAATCCTCGCCACTGAGCTTATACGTATTCCGCTTCAGATTCGGGTGGCTGAAGAAATTATCATCCGGAGAATATTTGTCCCAGCTTCGGCGTGCCGCCTCTTCTCGGTTATATTCACTTTCAATGAGCGGCAGATCCGCATATTCACGTTCCCAGCCTTCGGTTCCGATTTCGATGGTCACATATTTTTCGGAGCCGAGATGGACGTCTGCACGACGGTGCCCCATCAGGCGGTTCCCTTTCGGATCATAGGTGTCGATGACCTGCAGGATTTCTTCGTAATGCGCGGTAGATTCCGCCCAGTTACCACCTTCCCAGATGAAGATCGAGGGATGATTGCGGTAATACACGACGGTGTCGCGGAACGCGGCAATACGAATGTCCCACGTCTCGCCTTCGTCGGCCGATTCTCCGGCCACCCCCGGCATGAGGGTGACAAATCCATATTTATCGCCCATCGCGATTTCGGCTGGTGATCCGGCGCAGTGACCCCAGCGAATAAAGTTTCCGCCCGCTTCGTCCATCAGGTTGTACGTAAAATCGCGCAGCCAATCCGGCAGCGCGGCACCCAGTCCGGCCCACGCCTGGGTCGGCTTCTGGCCCCATCCGTGCAGTTTGGCATATTCACCGTTGTTCCAAAATCCGGTGTCTTTATTAAAATCAAAACTGCGAACGCCGAGGGGGGTGTCATAGGAATCGAGTACAGCATCGCCCTCTTTCAGCAGCATGCGAACGGTGTACACGTAAGGACGACGAGTATACCAGCGTTCCGGATTTGCGAGTTTTGTCTGAACGGAAAGATCAACCTTCTCCCCAGCCTTGATCATCTGCTGCGTGGTGGCGGTTTCCACCACCTTTCCTTCTTCATCCACAATCTGAACTTCGAAGGTGATCTCTTTTGCAGTTTTATGCTCGTTTCTGACTTCCGCCTCTACAGTGATATCTGCTTTTTTTTCTGTGATATTTTCGGCATAAACATAGGTGCCGACGGTTTTCAGGTTATCGTAAAGCGGCAGGGTGATGTGCAGCGGATCCATCACGTGCAGGAAAACGTTGCGATAAATACCCCCGTGGTTCGGATGCCAGTGCTCGTGATGCCAGACCAGCGGAAAGTTCTCCCGAAAATGATCGCCCCGGTCGTTGTTGACCTTGACCGCAATCACATTATTTTCACCAACGGGTTTCAAGTGCGGTGTCAGATCATACCCAAACGGAATAAAGCCCGTCTGGTTTTTCCCCAGATGCACGCCGTTCACATAGACGTCGGCAATCTGGCGAACCCCTTCAAATTCAATGAATACTTTTTTGCCGGCATCCGTTTCCGGCAATTGAAAATCCTTCCGATACCAGACCGTCCCGCGCCAATGATTGTCTTCACCGTCATGATGCCCGTGACTGAAATCATCGAACGTATCAATGTCGTTGAAGGTATGCGGGCAGCTCACGGTATCCCATCCGGCATCATCGAATGCAACCTGCTGCGCTTCGGCCGGATTATCCTTCAGGAATTTCCAGTCATAGTTAAAGTTATATTTTTCGCGTCCCCCATCGCCAAAAGCCAGCGAACAGGCAACGGCGCATAGTCCGACGACCATCGTTCGAATTTTTATACTCATTTCTCTCATTGCAATTTTTCCTATTTTACAGTTCCGATTTACAGGACTTCACCTGAAACCTACTGCTCGGTGACTACATCTATCTTACAACTATTTAAGAAAGCCGATCCCCTGATTTTAATCCATTATTTTTTTCTGAACCGCAAAGTTCAGTTTAACCGGCCCAATCAGGCCGGAATCAACCAGCGGCGAATCCTTGGTATAAAATCGGGCGGTGGCGAACGTTTTTCTCTCGGTCGCTGGGCGCGACGTTCTCTTTTTTAACCAGTCAGGAATCTTCTCAACCAGCGCCTCTCCAGGTTTTTTACCAGGAATATATTTTTCCAATTCCGGATAACGCTCGTCCCCGATCATGCGGTTCACCCACAGGTTGGTTACTCGGATTTCAAGCTGATTTCCTTCCGCTTTCAGCAGCTTGGTAACATCGAGTTTGTAAGGCGGCTTCCACAGAATTCCCAGATTTTTCCCATTCAGAATAACTTCAGCAATCACCTGCACGTCGCCAAGATCAAGACCAACCGCATGCTCGTCGTTCAGTCGATCAGCTGGCACATCAAACTGCTTGCCATAAACCGCAGTTCCGGAAAAATAGTTCAGCTCTGGGTTGCTGTGTTCCGTCCAGGAGATCAGGGTATCCAACTTAACCTTAGTCGGCCCCCACCCTTCCGGACATTTCAGGCCCCAACCGTTGGAAAGATCGACGGATTCCGGCACGGCGGTCACCTTGACCGCTTTGCGTGTTCCATCGGAATAGACCACGTCATAGTTTCCAGGCTCCCAGGCAGAAAGGATGGTTTCGCCGCTTGAGATCGATAGGGTTGCCGGTTCCGGCTGGGCAGGAATCACTTCATGATCGCAGTTAATGCGTAAGGTTTCTCTTTCCTTTGCCGCGGCGGTGAACTGCTGATGGCCAACCGCGTATTCTACGCGCAGTTCTTTCGCTTTTCCTGGCGCCGGATCACCGCCTACCAGCCCCCATTTCACTTCTTCTATTACCGAATTATTCGTGATCCGCGAGCGGACTTTTTCTGTGACATCCTTTTGCTGGCCAGCATCGCCATTGATCGCTCCATACGTCGCCTTATGAATCACCAAAGCCGGCGGTTCAGGGGCTTTATTTGCATAAGGCGTTTGTCCATTATGAAGAACGTTCACCACACTCGGTGATTCAGCCTTCTTGCCAAAGACCACAAAAACGGAGCCAGCAGGTTCCATAAACAGTTTCACCAACGTTCGCCCGTCTTGGGTAGCGTGATAAACCGGTGCTTGTTTAATTTCGCCCGTCTGAGCATTCCACAGTTGAGGTACGCGGCCTGCAGTGCGTAAAACCACCTCCACCTGACGAGCAACCTCTTGCTGATTGGAAATCAGATACACATCGGCTTCACCGATTTTCCGATGAATCCATTCATAGCCGATACCTTTGCTGAGGGTGGGAGCAACAGCCTGAACGGAGCTAAATTCAACGTCCGGTACTATACCCATCGAGGAGAGAATCTCATCCAACGAGCGGGGCCAGTAGAGTTTACCTTTTTTATAGGCGATTTCTTTGACGTTTTGGCCGTCGCATTCGCGCCACATTTGCTCGGCCGCATTTTTTACCCCTTGATCCGCATTCGGATAATCCTGCAAGCCCGGAGTCCCCTCCGGTGTTTTCCAGACGACATGCGCGCCGTCGCTCAACAGCTGTTCAACTTTCTTCAAGACCTCCGGACGCACAGGCCCGTCCGGCATGACGAGAAGACGATATTCCATCAATCCCGGCAATACCAGGCGACCCTTTTTGACAGTCAGTTTCATCAGGTTATCCCGCGAAATCATATCATAGTCATACTCAGTTGGCGCAGGTAGTTTCACGCCATCCAGGCCTTTCATAGCTTGAGGTGCACTTTCGCCCGGATAGTAGCAGAGATCCGCCTGAAAGATCCCTTCCTGAAGGAGATATTGGCTGCGCGCCAGGTATTCGTTCCACGCCTTGCCCTGTTCGTACCAGGTATTGTTGCGGGTGTTCTGGAATCCCCACGGCCCCATGGTCATCCCCGGCAGTACATCGTCCCCCCAAGGCTGATGCACAAAAGTATGGAAGATAAAGCGATTGACGCCCTGACAGAAATAGTAGTCACCCTGTGCTTTCAGCGCGTAAGGATGGTTCACAAAGGCTGCGCTCGTGCGTGACGCCGTGAAGGCTTCCGCTCCAACATAACGGCGACCGTTGGTATGGGCCGCGGAAGCCGCCATTTTTGATGAACTTTTAAAAGGTCCTCCCGTGGATCGGGCCCACCATTCGCCCATGGGAATATCCACCACATCCGCCACGGCAAAGTCATCCATGTTGCCAGGTACGCCATAGGGTTCGCACGAAAGCAACAGGCCGTTTTCATGGCACATTTCCGCAAAATGTCCGAAATAGTTTTCGGTCCACATATCCGCAATCACCCGACGAAAATCCCAGAGGAATCGTTCGGTGTAATCCAGGTTATTCACCACCCGTCCGGTAACCGCTGGAAGAAGTTTTATCAGGTCGTAGCCCATGCGTTCCTGAAAATCTTTTTCGAAACCGCTGGTCCAGTTTTGCTGGCCCGTTTCATAGCTGTCGATCAACACGTTATTAAACGATTTACCCACCAGCGGGCCCGCATCATCAATCACCTTCTGCACGGTATGCTTCCAGTGCCACGCTGCAGCGGCCTTACTCATCTTATCACATTCGTTGCCCCGGCCTTCACGCGGAGCCGGCCTGTTACGTTTTCCGCAGACCGCATGCCCAAAACGAATAATGGTCCAGTCGCCTTTCGGCGCGTTCCATGTAAGCTGGCCTTCGGCATCCATTTTATCCGTGAGGTTAATGATGGATTTGAGATCAATCTGATCACCAGCAGCCACCGTGCGGGTATCCGGCTTAATGGTATTATCGCGCTCATAGCCGGCCTTACTTTTCCAGTTATCAACCCGGAAACCCGTTTCCCCATTCCGCTCCGACTGCGGCGTTGGAAATGCCAAAACGGCAATGTCCTGAAAATAGTTGTCCCGAAGATTTTTCGGCTTTTCTAATTTAACATGCACAGACGTCGACCCCGACACCTGCCGCTCTGTCCAGACCACGTCTTGCATCGCATATTCCGGTGTAATCCAGGGTCCGCCGCTGCTCGACCAACCCGCCGTTTGGTGATAGCACATTTCCAATCCGAGGCGATCGGCTTCCGCAATTGTATGCGTCATCAGCTCTCGCCATGCCGCACTCAGATATTTGACCGGTCCCGGATCCATTTTATACTCAATCTGAAACGCCTGAAAACCGCCGATCCCAGCCCGCTGCATCGCCTCAAGGTCTTTGGTAATCCCTTCAGCCGAAACATAGCCGTTCATCCAGTGCCACCATGTATGCGGCTTCGCCGAATTCGGTGGCGATTGGAAGTTTTCCTGCAGCGACTCCGCCGCGAACAGCTTCGGCACAGAACTGAACATACTCATCAAAACAAGTCCGCACATGATAGCCGTGTTAATTCTGAATCCTCTACCCATGTTGCTTTCTCCTTGAAATTAGGGTCGTGTGACCTCGATTTTATAAAACCCGTTCGTGGGCGAAACCGGTTCGGTGTCAGTAAATGACATTTCGCCACCGGTTCCATCCATTAGTCCTGAAATAGAGTTCCAATCATTGGACGTCAGAGCAGATGTCTTTAAGACACGATAGATACGGTCGCTGTAACTGTCCCACTTAACCGTATACCCGCCACCAATTGCTTCTTCAAAATT
>CAKZQV010000084.1 GCA_937141895.1 uncultured Verrucomicrobiota bacterium | reverse complement strand
CGCATCCGCTTTCAGCTTCTGCAGAATCATCGCCGAAATTTCCGGCGGGCTGTAGACTTTGTCATCGATCTTGATGTGCGCGTCGCCGTTCTTCGCTTTTACCACGTTGTACGGTACGAGGTGGATTTCGTGCTCCACTTCCTCAAACTTACGTCCCATGAAACGTTTCACGGAAAAGATCGTATGCTTTGGATTGGTTACCGCCTGGCGTTTTGCCGCGGTGCCTACCAGGCGCTCACCGTCTTTGGCAAATGCCACGATAGATGGGGTCGTGCGTCCGCCTTCCGCATTTGGAATTACGGTCGGCTCGCCGCCTTCCATGACGGCCATGCATGAGTTGGTGGTACCGAGGTCGATACCCAATACTTTAGATCCTGCTGTGCTCATAGTTTGTCTCCTTCAACTAAATTCGTGTCACCCGTTGTGACGACGCCCTATTAACACAAACCGTGCCATCGGGTGTGAGGCGTGACAACTGAGACGGAAACCCCTGCAAACAAAGGCCAACACTCCAAACATTGGAAAATCAACTTCCAACCCCCGGAAATCCAAACTGCGCCAAATGTCCCGCTTTGCCCGCCCCGCCTGTCACACCCTGCGTCACAGTGGCACACCTCTGGATATAAAAAAACCCGCAGGTTCTGCGGGTTAACATAAGAGATCCAATCCTAAAGTCGGGCCGAAACTCGCTATAGAAATCTTCCTGAACTACCGGCGTTTGCGGCCCAGCGGAACCGACAGGGTTCCATTAAAGAATTCGATCAGGTGACCCCGTTCCACCAGCCAGCCGATCGGCTTGAGAGCTTCTTTCGCTTCGGGCGACTTTGGATCAAGCGAGGGATGCAGGACTTCGAGCAGTTCCTGGCGCGTTGACCCCGGATTCTCTTTGAGGAACATCAGCACCTCCGCGATATTCGGCACCGTATCTTCGGGCTTGATCGGATGAGGCTTAATGTGGGTGACAAAATTGATCTTCCCCGCCTTAAAGAGATACAGGTGCATGTGCCGGAAGGCCGCGCGCATAGAAAATGACATAGTCAGCGGGAACCGGCTCTCTTTGCTCCAGACGCGCTTGATGGCAAACGTCACATCACGGTCCTCCAATGATTGGGAAACTTTGGCTGGCAGGATCGCGCGACTACACCGCTCATACATGGATGGCACTTCTTTGGCAAAGGCCTGCTCGGCGCGCTTGAGCTCAACCGGCTCAGCTTCGGGATCCGACTTCAGTTTATAAACCGTCTGCTTCCGACTCTCCTCTTTCCACTGCTCAACCTGCTCCTCATCCTTCACGATTTCGATGAAGCGTTTATAATCTTCCACCGACATATTGGAGAATTTTGCCGCATGAACCTCAGCCACTTTATCGTTATAGCTGTGGTGATTCGGCGGACCTAAAAGAATTCCGGTTTTCGTACACCGCGCAACCCCGGGAAAATTTCCGGCCGGCGGTTCGGTTTCGATTTCCTCTTTTTTATACACATCTTCCAGATGGCTCGACGTGATATGCTGAACGATTCGCTCTTCCGTAGATGCGACGGTTTTGCACTTTTTGCACTGATACAGATGAAAATCCCCGGCGTCTTTATTGCACTCGATTTTAACCAGGTACCCTTCCGCATCGTGAATCAGCAGGTTGGCCAGATCCATCAGCGGATAGGCGCGGCGGGAATGATGAATCTGCCGAACCAATGAAGCCAGGCGTTTTTGCTCCGGAAGAAAGGAAACACTGACCGGCAACTCTTTAGCCGGTTCACGCGGTTCGCGACGCGGGCGATCGTCCCGCGGACGGTCATCCCGGCGGGGACGTCTTGACTGACCCCGATCGTCCCGACGCCCCTCCTGACGCGGCCGACGACCATCCCTTTTCGGACGCTCATCAAAGCTCTGCTTGGAATAGTGATTTTCTCCCGGCGGTTTCTTCGCCCACTGAGGGACAAAGTTTAGATCCAGAATCACATCGCGTGCATCACGCTTTTCTTGGGAATGTGTTTTATCTTCCATGGCAGCAACCGTGTGTTTTATATGTTAAATATAAAATGAGTTTAATTGATAATCGCATGATGAAAAGCATTAACCCGGGGTAGATTTCCAACCATTGGAAACATGAAAAATCCAACCACAACCTTCCTGCATGTTGATATGGACGCCTTCTTCGCCTCCGTCGAACAGCGCGACCATCCGGAACTTCGGGGCAAACCCGTTGTGGTTGGGGCCGCTTCCGATCAACGCGGCGTCGTGGCCGCGGCCTCTTACGAAGCGCGAAAATACGGCATTCACTCGGCCATGCCGTCCCGCATCGCCAAACAGAAGTGCCCGCATGCCATCTTTGTTTCCCACAATATGGGGAACTATAAAGAGGTCTCACGCCAGATCATGCGCATCTTCGAAACCTACACCCCCCACGTCATGCCCCTCTCCATCGATGAAGCCTTTCTCGATGTCACCGGCGCACAGCATCTGTTCGGCGCCGGGAAAACCATCGCTGAAAAAATCCGAAAAGACATCAAAGAACAGACCCAACTCACCGCCTCCGTCGGAGTGGCGCCCAATATGTTCCTGGCCAAACTCGCTTCCGATATGAACAAACCCGACGGCCTGACCGTCGTTCCCTTCGAGCAGGATGCCATCGAAAAAATGCTCGCTCCCATGCCCATTGGCCGCATGTGGGGCGTGGGCAAAGTGACGCAGAAAAAACTGCTGTCGCTCGGCATCTCGACGATCGGCGATCTGCAGACGTTCGATTTCCAGCGATTGGAAGACGGGATTGGAACAAGAAGCGCGCGCATTTTTTCAAGATTAAGCAAAGGGATTGATGAACGGGCCATCGGAACTCCGACCGACGAAAAAAGCATCTCTAATGAAACCACCTTTCGTCACGATGAGATGGATCGTGAAAAAATTGAAGCCACCTACAAACGCCTCATTGACAAAGTCGGCGGTCGATTGCGTAAAGCCGGATTTTATGCCACCACCCTTCACCTCCGATTGCGCTGGAGCGATTTCACCACCATCACCCGCCAAACCAAACTGTCGATTCCGGCCAATGATGATATCACGCTGCGGGAAATCGGCTTGGAACTACTGGACGAGCACCTGCGGCATCGACCGGTCCGCCTGATCGGATTCGGCACCAGCGGCCTGACCGAAACTGACAAACCTCAAACGCAACAAATGAACTTTTTTGATGCGCCCGACACCGCAGTGCATGAAAAACGAAACCGCCTGAGCAAAGCCGCCGATTCCATCAAAGAAAAATATGGAAAATCCAGCCTGCGCCGCGGCTCTGATCTCGACTGAACTCTTTTCCGCCCTTTTGTGTCCACAATCTCGTCCACGCTCCGTTTCCTGTGCAAGAGACTTTACTGGTTTCTTCTTCCTAAGCGCCGCAAGGATCACCCTCTTCCTTGCGGCGCTCCTTTTTTATCCATCGGAATCCTGAAAGAAACACACCTTAAACCGGGACGCAAAAAATCTGCCCGCCGAAAATCCTTCCAACCACGGGAAAACCAGTTTAGAAAACCCTGCTTTATTTAGAAAATGCTTTTATATTGCAATATCCGGATAAACGGATATACACCTTTCCAATGTTTGGAAATTGAGGTTTTTTGATGAGAGAACAAATGTACACAACCGATGCCTCCACCCTGTTTGCCGATTTGCTGAAAAAGCAGGTCCTGATGCTCGATGGGGCCATGGGCACTATGATCCAGAAACATACGCTGGAAGAAGAGGATTTTCGCGGCGCGCGATTTGCCGATCACGGCTCCGACTTGAAGGGAAACAACGATCTGCTGACCCTGACCAAACCGGACGTCATCGAAGATATTCACGTCGAATTCCTTGAAGCCGGTGCGGACATCATTGAAACGAACACCTTCAGCTGCACGTCGATTTCCCAGGCCGACTACAACCTCGAGCATCTGGTTAAAGAACTGAATATTGAAGGCGCCAAACTCGCTCGCAAAGCGGTGAAC
>CAKZQV010000083.1 GCA_937141895.1 uncultured Verrucomicrobiota bacterium | reverse complement strand
ATTATAGCAGTTAACAGGAAATACGCTTCTTTGTTTGTGAAATATTCAGGCTAGGGTGGAGATATGGCTGGAAAGTAGGTTATGAGGGCGGCTCCTTTTGATTCAACAAAATATGGATTGGTGCTGAATCTTCGTTCATTTGATAAACTGCTATAGATGGGTTATTTCGCTCGGACGACCGAAGAGTGAAACGATAATTGAAGTGGCTTCACCGGCAACCATTTTCATTCCTAACCCATCATCGTCATGCCGGAATAACACGATGAAAAGGCTTGTTGAAAAGGGATTTTTGTATCTTGGTTGGTTCTAAACCTGCTACATTTTCCAACCTATGGAAGTTGTACATCAAGTCATCTCATCCCTCGGAGCCTTCGCACCCGTCACCTGTATTCTGCTGTTTCTGTTGGCCAGCCTTTTAGTAATCTGGCGGTTGGAGGCACTATCGGGGCAGGGCGTGGAAGGTACGGTGCTCGGCACCCTGTTTATGCCGTTCTGTTCGGGGATGGGAAATATCGTTTTTGCACTGGTTTTGGCGATGAATGCGGGGAAGGGGGAGGATGTTCTCATCAACTGCCTGTTCAATAATATCACCAATTTGACGTTACTGATTGGCGGCCCCGTGCTGATCTGGAGCATGGCGAGTATCCCGCGTAAAAAAACAAAGGCTGTAGTGCTCGAACATAAAATGGGACGTCTTTCGTTGGCGCTCAATCTCGTGGCCGCGCTCTTTTTCTCCCTCTTTCTCTGGCTGCTGGCCGCCGACGGAAAACTGACGCGAATGGACGGCTTTGTCCTGCTCCTGCTTTTTGTCTTTTGGCAGTGTTTTCACATTTATGACGTAAAGAAAACCAATCTGCTGAAAAAGAAAACCTATCCATTGACGCTTCCGCTTGAAGTGTTTCTTCTGATGCTCGGCGCAGCGGGCGTGTTCATAAGTGCCGATTGGCTGGTGCAGTGGTTCCAATCATTGGAAAGTGAGGCAGTGTCGTCGAATGTGCTGGGCTGGGCGAGCGGCGTATTGATGGTTTTGCCGAATGCCATTCTGGCTTTTTATTATGGGGCCAAAAATAGGATGGATGTGGTTTATACCTCGCAGTCGGGCGACGCACACATCTGTATCCCGCTCTGCATCGGAATTTTTGCGATATTCAGCGATATTCCAGCCTCTGGATTTCTCCAGAGATCCTTGCTGATTTTGATGGGCCTGTGTTTGGCTCATCTGCTTTTTGTGGTCATACTCGGTAAGCTGCCCCGCCTGGCGGCTGCGGTTCTACTGGGCGCTTTTGGCTATTTCCTTTGGACCGGCCTTGCCTGATCTGGAGGGACAATGTCCTCATTGTCCGTGGATAGAAGTCGCAGGCTCTGCGACCGTTGGCGTGGTTATCGACACTCCATTAAACGAGGGGATCCGCAATAAATGCTTCGAGCAGGTTGTTGAAATGTACCTGCGCGGCAGTCCATTTGGGATTCGCGGTAATTTCGTCGGTGCTTTTTTCGGTATTGTTGAACAGCACGAGTTTGTTCGTGCCGGCACAGATGTGGGCGTCGTAGCCGGAACCGTAGCCCTCGTGTGAAAAGGCAAAATCGCCGATCTGAATATTTTCCGGATCAAGGGTTTCCTTCAGGGCGGCAACATCCTTACTGAAATCCTCCACAAATGCTGACCGCCGTGAACCGCCGTATGCTGCCAGTTTCCAGCCTTCATCCGTTTTTTCGACGATCGCCCATTCGTCGAATACCGTTTCGCCGATCACGGTTTCGAGGTTCTTGAGGTCTGATTCAATTCGGGCGGCGGCAGTTTCTATATTCATTTTCCAATCCTCGGAAGTTGTTTCAGATCACTTTATCGGATTCGGAACATGGGACAACAGCTTTGTTTCGTTTGACTCGATTTTCGATATGCTTATAGTCAACGACTTATTTTGAAGAACGTTTAACCAATCAGGAGTTAGAAATGAATAAAATGACCATTAAGGACCTGGATGTTCAGGGTAAACGCGTGCTGATGCGCGTCGACTTTAACGTACCGGTAAAAGACGGTGTTGTTGGGGATGACACCCGTATTGTGGCAGCCCTGCCTTCCATCAACTATGTGCTCGAAAACGGAGGTTCTCTGGTTCTGATGAGCCACTGCGGACGTCCGAAAGGCGAAAAAAACATGGAGTTCACGCTCAAGCCGGCGGCCGATCGTCTGGCTGAGCTGGTTGAAGCCAAAGTCACGCTCGCACCTGATGTGATCGGCGACGAAGTCAAAGCTCTCGTTGAAGGCCTGCCGGCCGGTGAAATCCTAGTGCTGGAAAACGTCCGCTTCTATAAAGAAGAAGAGGGCAAAGGCTGCACGGCCGAAGAGCAGGAAGTATTTGCTAAAGAACTCGCTTCCTACGGCGACGTCTACGTTTCGGACGCCTTCGGTACAGCCCACCGCGCGCACGCCTCCATGGCGGTTGTGACCAAATTTATCGACCAATGTGCGGCCGGCTTCCTGCTGGAAAAAGAGATTCAGTATCTCGGTAAAACCCTCGAAGCTCCGGAAAAGCCGTTCGTAGCCATTATCGGCGGCGCGAAAATTTCCGGCAAAATCGACGTTGTCATCAATCTGATGGATAAATGCGACAAGATTCTTATCGGCGGCGGCATGGCGTATACCTTCTATAAAGCTCAGGGCAAAGCCATCGGCGGCTCGCTGGTTGAAGAAGACAAAGTCGAGCTGGCCGGCCAGATCCTGAAACAAGCGGAAGAAAAGGGCGTTGAACTGCTCCTCCCGATCGACAATACCGTTGCCGATGCCTTTTCGGCAGAAGCGAATGTTAAAGTGGTTGGTGATTCTATCGAAGACGGCTGGATGGCCCTGGACATCGGTCCGAAAACCATCGAACTCTACTGCAATGCCGTAGCCAATGCGAAGCCCGTGGTTTGGAACGGTCCGATGGGTTGCTTCGAAATGGAACCTTTCGCTGCGGGTACGTTCTCCGTATGTGAAGCGGTGGCCAAATCCGACAGCATCAGCATTATCGGTGGCGGCGACTCCGTGGCAGCGGTGAACCTATCCGGCGTTGCGGATCAGATGAGCCACGTTTCCACCGGTGGCGGTGCTTCCCTCGAATTCATGGAAGGCAAACAGCTCCCGGGCATCGTTGCCCTGACTGATAAGTAATTGGAATCATAAGTTCCAATCATTGGAAAAGCCCTCGCTGAACAGCGGGGGCTTTTTTTTGCGCAAGAGCAGGTCGGCTCGTTTGTGGGCCCAGGCGTAAAACCAAAAA
>CAKZQV010000082.1 GCA_937141895.1 uncultured Verrucomicrobiota bacterium | reverse complement strand
TGAACGCCTCGTCAAAGTCGCGTCGAATGAGTGCTCTTACTTTTTGTGCTCGGAGATAATACGCATCATAATATCCGCTGGAGAGAACATAAGTCCCTAGCATAATCCGGCGCTTGACCTCTTCTCCAAAACCTTCGCCGCGGGATTTATAGTAGAGATCGATCCCGTCTTCCGCCTCAGCGGATCGGTGGCCATAGCGAATTCCGTCATACCGGGCGAGGTTCGAAGAAGCTTCAGCAGTGGCGAGGATGTAGTAGACGGGAACCGCATAGGAGGAATGCGGCAGCGATACCTCTTTGATGGTGCAACCACTCTCCTCATAAAATCGAATCGCCGCCTCAACGAAAGAGCGCACCTCCGCCGAAAGCCCCTCGGCAAAAAACTCACGAGGAACCCCGATCCTCCAGGAGCGGTCTTGATGCTCCATCATCCCCTGCCGGAAACCCGTATCCTGCTCCGGCAGGGAGGTCGAATCTTTGGGATCGTGCCCGCAAGTCGCATCCAGGAAAAGCGCTGCATCCTCGACACAGCGGGTAAAAGGCCCGATCTGGTCGAGCGAAGAAGCAAAAGCAACGAGACCATAGCGAGAAATCCGCCCGTAGGTCGGCTTAAGTCCCACCGTTCCACAAAACGCCGCTGGCTGCCGAATCGATCCGCCGGTATCGGAACCGAGCGACGCAATCGCTTCATCCGACGCCACACTGGCGGCTGATCCGCCGGATGATCCGCCGGGGACATGGTCAAGATTCCAGGGATTGGAGGTTTTGCCCAGCGCGGCATTTTCCGTACTCGAGCCCATCGCAAATTCATCCATATTCACGCGCCCGAGCAAAATGGCGCCGGCCTCGCGAAGTTTGGCAATAACGGTTGCGTCGTACGGCGCCGTGTAGCCTTCCAAAATTTTAGAGGAGCAGGTGCACGGCTGCCCTTTCACATTAAGGAGATCTTTGATCGCCACCGGAATTCCAAGCATTGGAAGATTTTCGCCAGCAGCTCTGCGCTCGTCCGCCGCCTTGGCCTGAGCCAGCGCGTCTTCACGGTTGAGGGTCAGATAGGCTCCGGCCTTGCCATCGTTGGCATCAATGGAAGAAAGAACATCCGTCACGATATCCACCGACGAGCATTCGCCTGTGGCCAGTTTTTCAGACAGTTCTGAAATGGTAAGTTTATGTAGATCAGCCATGGGGTTCCTACTGGTCAATAATTTTGGGGACGCGAACATGTCCATCAGCGGCGGAAGGTGCGTTGTCGATGACATCCTGATGGTTCAGGCTGGTGCCGATTTCATCCTTGCGGAATACATTGAACACCGGAATGGCGTGCGCCGTGGGCTCGACGTCTGAAACATCCAGTTCATTCAGCTGTTCCACATAATGCAGCACCTGGTCAAGCTGACCCTGAAACTGCGTTTTTTCCTCTTCCGTCAGATCAATGCAGGCCAGCTTTGCAACATAGCCGACGTCCATTCCGGTATTTTCTTCGGACATAATTTTCCTCAATTTCCAAAAATAAAGCCCGCAGTATAAATAAACTGCGGGCTCGCGCAACCAAGACCATTGCCGATTTTTTATTTCCGATTGCCAATTTTCGGGTCTGCGACGCTTTTAGAGAGGAAATGTCACCTCCGATTGACTTCTACAAATCGGCTGTCGGCAATCAACAATCGGAAATGTCCACTATTCGCCGTAGGCTTTCTCGCGCATCGTTTCGGAAAGAACGTGCGGATACATATTCTGAACAAAATCGATGATATCCGTTTCGTACTCCGTTCCCTCGGCCTCGCGCTCGCCCTGTACAGCAATATAGGCCCATCGATTGGCGGTCGAGCGAACCACCCGGTCCCAGGCAATCCAGAACATGCGGGAATAGTGCGACGGTGTTTCACGATCCTGCCCCACAAACCAGTAGGCATAATAGGAATAGTATGGCTTTGGCCCCTCCGCCGTTCTGAAGGTGCGCGATGTTTTAATCACTCGCACGGTCAGCGGATCTCGTCCTTCGATCGGAACCATTAGATCATATTCGCCATCCAGCGAATTTCCCTGCCCCTTCAAACAGCGCTGCGGGCGGTGAATAGAGTCACGGGCCGTGCCGGATAGGACGATCGAGGTGAATACCCGGGTTCCTGCCTCATTGGTATAGGCCGATTTCACGAACTCCGTATCATCCGGAAGCTGCTCTTTTTCAGCGCGCGCCATATTAAACAGCGAGGAGCCGCAGTCCGGACAGATGTCCGGAATCTCCAGATCGTTGTAGTAAAATGAGGCATCTTTATAATCCCGGGCACACAGCTCAGGATTGTGACAAAATTTTAACTGATTCCCATGCCAGCCCGATACATCATCCGGAAGCTCCATTTTAACCCCAGGGATAAAATCGAGCTTAACATCAACCGTGAATGCCAGAGCAATCACGGAGAGGGTCATCAGAATCACGACCGTCAGGAACGGCTTAAGTAGGCTTCTTTCCATTTTCCAAAAAGTTCCTTATAATTAACATCAAGTAATCTACCAAAACCGACCATCAAACTGATGGCGACGGTAAACAGAACATAGCCCGACCAGTCATGGTGAAGGCCGGCGCCAAACTCTTGGCCGGTCGTGATGGACACCAGAGCAATCGAGAGAATACGGCCAATATTTCCCGCCACCGCAATCGGAATGGACATCAGAAAGAGCAGCCATTTTTTAATAAAGGTCTTCTGCGTAAAATAGGCATAAACCGCCGTCAGGGCCGTCATGGCCAACAAGGATCGCAAACCCGAACAGGCTGCTTCCACGTTCAGCTTAAAGAATGGCGACAGTAACTGAGTACCGACGCGTTCACACTCAATCCCCATATCCGTGAGCATCGTGTAGCCCATATTGGTTGCAATGCGCTGCAACGGCCCTGCCAGTGCATCGAGAAAGTTCAACGGCACACAGAAAATAAGGTAGGAACAGGGAAAAATGAGCAACTTTGCAATTTGCCAGCCATAAAAATAAAAGGGAATGCCCCACAACAGCCCAATGAGGGCAATCAGAGAAATACGAGGTTGCTGCATTTTGGCGCCTAGCCAATGGACGAAAAGCGATCCGACGACAACCAATAACCCCCAATTGGAAACCCTTTTCTTCGCGGCAAAATACTCTTCCCGCTTATACCAGATCACCGCCAGACTCACAAAAGGGATCATATAACCATGAGAATAGTCCGCCCCGAACGAAATTTTATCCTGCCAACGGGCCACCATCCAGACAAAGGCCGATCCACTGTCCACATTTTCAACGGTATTCCCGAAAAGGTGAAAAAGCACAAAGAGCATGCCGATCAGAATCGACGCAAAACCGATATTCATCATCTCAGCTTTAGATAAGGCGCCAAGCCGCCATCGATCGCTCCAAATCAGGGCATTGCTGGTTTTAATCTCTTCCATGAAAATCTCCGAACTGTAAAACGCCGATATGTTTACTAAATCAGACCGAAAAACTCAAGTTCCGTTATTGGCACGAATAATCCCGCATTTTGTAATGACCTACAATTCCAGTCAAATTCCACCCCATCAGAACCTTTCGATCATTCTGGGGCACCGAGCGTTCATTTTTCCACAAAATCGACTTGCAAAGAAAACCGCCATGCATACTATAGGCGCTCCTTTCGAGGAAAACGCGAGCGTAGCTCAGTGGTAGAGCCCCACCTTGCCAAGGTGACTGTCGTGAGTTCGAATCTCATCGCTCGCTCCAATTTAAACCCGGTTTGCCTAGCAAATCGGGTTTTCTTTTGGCCTTGAGGATTGCAATTGGCCAACGGTTTTTGGATTCTATCCGATCTTATGGCACCCCGGTAGCTCACCTGGACAGAGCGGCAGATTCCTAATCTGTAGGTAGGAGGTTCGAGTCCTCTCCGGGGTACCACTCTTTTGCCCATTCCGCCACCTGCTCGACATCACCCGCGCCGATAATCAAAAGCAGATCACCCGCCCGGAGTTCTTTTTGTATATCCGCCCACGCGGTTTTCAATGATTGGAAAAAATACAGGCGATTTTTCCAATCCTTGGAAAAACGGATCAGGAGGTCTGTGGAGGTTCCGCCAGCAATCGGTTGCTCGGAGGCCGCATAAACCGGAACGAGCCAGAGTTTTTCCAATCCTTGGAAACTGGGAGGAAACGCTTCGCCCAGCGCCAGAGTACGCGTGTAGCGGTGCGGCTGAAAAATGCCGAGCAAACGTTTTGGCTTCAGTTCCTGCGCGGTCTGAATCAGGGCCGAAACTTCGGTCGGATGGTGGGCATAGTCCGAAACGATTCGAATACCGTCCTTATTAAAAACCGTTTCAAAGCGCCGCGCAATAGGCTGGATGTTGCTCAATGATTGGACAATTTCCACATCGGCTTTCCAATGTTTGGAAACGGCGCACACCGCTGAAGCATTCCATAGATTATGTTTTCCAGGGATTGGAAGTTTAAGATTTTTCAGGCGTTCATAGGGTTCACATTTGGGATTCTGTGAGCAAATGCGCTTGGCCTGTGGATCTGCAGCGCAGAAATAGACGGTTTCTTTGGTCTGATCGATCAGCTTCTGAAAACAGCCGATAAAGGCCGCCTCAGAATCGTGGTGCTCCATATGATCATATTCGATGTTCGTGATGATGGAATAGTCGGGCGAATAGCCCGCGACCGTGCCGTCGGACTCATCGGCCTCCACCACCATAATCTTTCCCTCGCGCGCGACGGCTCCGTTGTATCCCGCAATTTCTCCGCCCACAAAAAAACCGCAATTCAGGACCTGGGCAATCATAGCCGTTGTCGTGGTTTTTCCGTGCGTTCCGCTGACGGCAATGCAGATGCGATCGCGCATTAAAGCGGGCAACACTTCCCCTCTTCGGGAAACCGGAATTCCGGCATGGAGTGCCGCCTGTATTTCTGGGTGCGTATCCGGCACAGCGGTGGAACGAACCACCCAGTCAATAGATTCATTGATGTGGGATTCAGAATGGCTGAAGGAAATTTCAATTCCGTTTCGGGTCAACCATTCCGTTTGACGATTTTCGAGCAGGTCGCATCCGGAGACTTTAAACCCACGTTCTTTCAGCAGCCAGGCAATCCCGGCCATGCCGATTCCACCAATACCCAGGAGGTGGACATGCCCACCCTTTTTGATCAGCCGCTCCGCCCGGTCGACCGGACTCATCTATTCCCCACCCACTTTTTCAATCAGGTTGGCCAGCTGCTGGGCCGCGTCGGACTGCCCGCGTTTTTTCATGGCCGTACTCATGCGCTCCAGACGTCCAGGTTTCGCGGAAACGTTGACTAAATAATCCCGCAGCCAGGTGGCCGAGAGGTCCCGTTGATCGACCACATCGGCCGCCGTGGAATCCTGAAGAATTCGCGCATTACTCATCTGATGATCGCGCACAGCATGTGGATAGGGAATGAGCAGCGCCGGGACCCCGAAAACCGCCAATTCTGCGCAAGTAGCTGCGCCAGAGCGGCAGATCGCCAGATCCGTTTTGAGATATACTTCTTCCATGTGCTGAACAAAGTGGTGCACTTCGGCAGAAATTCCGGCGTTATCATACACCGCCTGAATTTCATCCGTGTCCTGCAAACCGGCGATATGAATGACTCGAAAATCAACCCCTTTTTCCGATGCCATAGACAGGGCCCGAGGCAGAAGTTCATTCAGTACCTGAGCTCCGCGGCTTCCTCCCATAATCATAATGCGCAGAGGATCCGTTTCTGACCGGGGCACACGTTCTTTGGTGCAGGCATCCTGAATATCTTTGCGCAACGGCATTCCGGTGCGCACAATATTTGAATGTTTCAGATAATAACTCGTTTTTTCGAAACTGACGGCCACGGTATTGGCTTTACTCGACAGCATGGTCACGGCTCGACCGGGCAGCAGGTTGGCTTCGTGCAAAACATAGGGAATGCCCATTTTCCACGCCGCCTTAACGGGACCAAATGAGGCATAGCTGCCCATTGCAAGCACCACATCCGGGCGATTATTTTTCATGTGTCTTAAGGCCAGGCGATAGGCTTTTAGGAGGCGGAATATGGTTTTCACGCTGCGAAAGGACAACCCGAACTGAAAGCCTTCGGCCGGAATGGTAATGACCTGCCCTTGCCAGCCCTTTACCGATTCGTTTTCGATGTCTTTACCCGCCAGCCACAACGTTACATCATGTCCGCGCAAAGCCAGCTCATTGGCGGTGGCCAGTCCTGGAAATATGTGGCCACCGGTTCCTCCGCACGCCACGCCGATTTTTAATTTCTGCCCCATTCCAACTCCCTTTAAATCCGGCGCAGGTTCTATCACGCACCCCATCAATTGACACGCCCTTTATTGGGGGAAAGCCAACCCATCGGCCTGATGTGTTCTATAGTAACCCACGATGACGAATAAACAGCAGAACAATGGTCCATGATCCCAATGCAACTTTGAACGCAATTAATATATTCAAAATAGGAATCGCCCAGACACTCAACGGTTCTATCGACAGCCCAGTGCTGAAATAACCCAGAAACAGGCCAGCGATCAGCAAGATCAGCAATACCACCGCTTTTTCTACTGTGGCGATATGCCATCGCTGATACGATTCATACAGAGTATGGACGTTCCGCGACAGCACGACCAAGCCAACCGCAGTACCGCCGGCAACCCCTGCGGCAAAACCTCCCCCCGGAGCCAGATGGCCGCGGACGGCCAGTTCAATAAAAATCAAGGCCTGCACCATCGCGGCAATGCGAGCCATGATCACCATGGTCGTGTCCGTGATATGGTATTCGTTTTTCTCCGTACCATGCAAAGACAGGGCAAACTGAACGCCCAACACCGCCAGCGTAAAAACAAACACCTCAAAAATGGTATCGTATAATCGGTTATGCAAAAGAACACCGGCCACACTATTCGGCACCTGAGTTTCCATGGCGATGAGCTCAGCAATACCTTCCTGCATGGCTTCGCTCCCCGGAGCTAAAAAGGCCAGACGAAGAAAAACGGCCAGGATGGCCAAGATATATACCCAACGCATTAGTGGCTGCCCCCTTTTCCAAGATAAATCAATCGAGCAACGGAAGCATCGCCGGAAAACTGTTCCTGCATTTTACGCTCATGCCACCGGCAGTGTTCGGCCAAGAGCGTAACCGAAGCGCGGTGATTCTGTTCCTCCGTCAAATATCGCTTCAGGAGTGGCACTTGTTCCGGTTTAAAGCAGGCGGCATCCAGACGTCCCGCCTTCAGCTCAGCCACCATTTCGCGCTCCGATTCAAAGGTCACCCAGCGTTCATACAGACGCTGCACTTTACAGAATTGACGGACAGGATGATTTGAATCCGGCTTCTGATTCCCGGCCAGTATGCCGACCCGAATCGCCAGCGAGGTACGCACGGCAATGGCAAAAAGGATTACCGTCAGGAGCGTGCCGACCAGCGCCTCCGTCAACGCCACATCCGCCGCGCCGAATGAGGTGTAGATCAGCACGGCAATAATTCCCATGATTCCGCGCGATATTAACGCATAGTAGGGCCGTTGCTGAAGAACGGTAATCAGTGCGGTAAGCGGCAGAAGGGCCACCATCAGCAGTTCGAACCATTCCGTCATTCCGAGTTCCCCTCCTTATGATTCCCCCCAAGCCGCGCCAGTGAGAATGAAAATGTCGTTCCCCAGAAAATGACGGCCCCCGCTGCCAGCAGGATATGTGGCCAGTTTTCCAATGATTGGACCAATGCCCCAAGAAGAATGAAAAGGGTTCCTATGGTATCCACAGCGCCCAGTGCATGGATTTTCCACAATAGCTTTCGCTTCGTCAGCAACTGAACCGACCCCCATAACCACAGAACAAGGCCAACGGAGATTAACAGTATGGAAATCATGATTCGCATTCCGCCTCCATGGCTTTGATTAAATTGGCCAGTAATAAGAGGCCCGAGTTCCCTACACTCAAGACCACGACGGCCACCAGACCGATCATGGGATCACCCTGAACGCGGGAATAGAGGATTAATATCAGCGCGACACGCGTTGAAATACTGGTGTAACACAGCATCCGTTCCCAAATACTGTCACTGCGTATGGACTGAATTAACGGAAGGCTTACGGCAACCAGCATAATAAAGAGCAGCACGATCATACGTTTCCCTTTCTGCTGATAATATGGAGTTGCGTGCGGCCCTTGCGGTCAGCCCGGGTCACTAGAGTGAATGGCGTGAAGGTGATGATGAAAATTTCTACGAATGACGCCCATGGATCGTCCGGGTGCTTAAGCTGATGACTTCGAACCTCTTCTTGGCGGTGCGGCAACAGCACCATCAGAAAGGTTTCTGCAATTGCGCGTGGAAGATTAAGAACAATCAGGAATACCAGTTTCATAAACTGTCCAAAGGAAAATCGGTAGGGCTGAAATAAAGAAACCGCGAGCGCTCCAATTAAGCCCATTCCCCCATTTACCCAGGAAAATTCGGCCGTGAGAAGCATCCAGATGCTGAACGCAAGAAAGACGGGACCACTCATAGGGCATAGACCCCCAGAATAAGTAAAACGGTGGTAATACAGATCATCCCCACCACATGTTCCAGCTTTTCCCACCCCGAAGGCAGCGACACCTGAATCAATCGGTACAGCAATACGCGATGTAAAATCCAGCCAAGCAAAAGAATAGCAACGGATTTCAATAGGGCCTCCCACTTATACGGTCCAAAAAATATACCGGTAACCAACAGGGCGCAGCCCATAAGCACCGGTGCCTGCCAACCCAGCATGCGTTTGGCCTCGCCCCTACTGCTCGAAATAAAAATGATGGGTGTCAAAATTACCGCTGTACCCACCGAAGCCGTAAGGATCAACCACTGCGCCCAACCCGAAAAAGCCGCGCCTGCCGCATATTTTGCGGTATAGCCCATAAGGAGCGGGCAGCCGGAAATCGAAAGTGCCGCAATTCGCATGGGCCACGCCAACGACCATTCAACTCGGGTTTGCTTCAGCTTCATCAGATCACGCTCGGGAAGGTTTCCGGCACACAGAAACAAAGCCGCTTTGGCTACCCCATGTGCAAAAGCATATAGAGGTCCCGCAACAGGAGAGATCAGCACAAACCCCACTTGGGAAATGGTCGAACATGCGAGTAGACGCTTGATATCCCGCTGAAACAGAGCCAGTCCCAATCCCGCGAATATTCCACCAAAACCAACGACCCGAAGTACAACCTCCATATCCGGAGAGAACGCCTCCAGACGAATAAGCGGAAGCAGTCCGATGTTTACCACAATACCCGACAACAATGCGGAAACGGCGGCGTCAGCCTCTGAATGGGCCTGAGGCAGCCATAGTCCCGGAATAAAAACTCCTCCCTTGACGAGTAAGCCCACCACAATTAACGCCCGTGCAGTTGGAGGAGCCTCGACCACCCCGGCATAAGAAAAATCGCCGCTGACCTGATAGACCATTAAAACACCCAGCAGATAAAACAACATCCCAACATTACTCAAAAAAATGTAGCGCAGGGCATTCCATAGGTGCCGGGTCGTCATGCCCTGACTGATCAACAGAAAAGCGATGATGGTGGTCAGCTCAATAACGACATATAGATTGAACAGATCGGTGCTGATGAAACAGGCATTAATACAGCCATGAAGCAATACGAGCAGTACGAAAAAATAGTGATGCCGACTGCGATATCGCTCATGCCACGCCACGCCGAGACAAACCACGGCATTCAGCAGAACAAACCAGGCCGCGGCAGGATCTAAGAGAAGCGACACCCCGAAGCTTTCAACCAGTTGTAATTCCTGAACGTATCCTGAAACGAGAACCAACACGCTGATAACGAAGGACAGTAAATAC
>CAKZQV010000081.1 GCA_937141895.1 uncultured Verrucomicrobiota bacterium | reverse complement strand
TTGAAATGGCGAACGAATGCGCGACGATACTGCATCGTAGTAATGCCGCGCATGGGGGCCAGAATTAGAGTCGGAGAAGAGTTGCTCATCTGCCATCTTTGCCACGAAGAGGCACAAGAACCACAAAGGCCGATGAACGGAGTTTTCGTGATTTTTGTGCCTTTTTGTGGCTATACCTGTTTATGCGCGGGAGAGGAACTTGCGCTCTTTGGTGTCGATTTTAATGACTTCGCCGGGCGCGATGTATTCCGGAACCTGAACGATCAGACCGGTCGTCAGCGTAGCCGGTTTGGTTCGTGAAGTGGCGGAGGCGCCCTTCATGGCCGGTGGGCATTCCACGATTTCCATTTCCATGGTATCGGGCATCCGCAGGGTCAGAATTTTCCCTTCGGAAATCAGCGCGGTGATGCCTTCCATACCTTCAATAAGGAAGGGGAGAATATCTTCGATGTCCTCTTCGGTGAGCTCGAAGGATTCATAGGTTTCCAGATCCATGAACGCGAAGCGGTCGCCATTCTTGTAGTCGTAGGAAACTTCCTGCGTGTCGAATGAGGTTTCCTGCAGGGCGTCGTCGGCGCGGTAGGTCATGTCGACTTTGTTCTTAGTGGACACGTTGCGGAACCGGACTTTATAGATGGTCCCGCCGCCGCGCGCTGTGGGCGACTGCTGGCCAATGTTTTCGACTGTGTGCGGCGCTCCGTCGAGATCGATGACGTGAGATTTTTTCAGATCACATGCTTTAACCATAAAATGCTCCTTGTTTGGAAAGCGCGCAATATCTCCAAACAGGAGGAAACAATCAAGACAGATCGTTATTTCGTGGCATTAATCATGGCGGCGTTAAAGCCGGCGCCAAATCCGTTATCGATGTTTACGACGGTAATATTCGGGGCGCAGGAATTGAGCATGGTCATGAGGGGCGCGAGACCGTTCAGGTGGCATCCGTAGCCGACGGACGTCGGAACCGCAATTACGGGGCAGGGGGCAAGACCGCCAACCACCGAAGCCAGAGCACCTTCCATCCCGGCCACGGCTACAATGGCGCACGCTTGTTGAATTTTTTCATTCTGGGCCAGGAGACGATGGATTCCGGCTACGCCGCAGTCGTAGAGCTTTTCAACTTTTGCACCCGCAATCGAAGCCGTTTCGTAGGCTTCTTCTGCAACGGGAATGTCGGCCGTGCCGGCGGAAATAATGAGGACCGAACCGGTTTTTTCTCTAGCGTCCTTTTCAAGAACAATCGTGCGGCCCAGTTCGTTATAGCGGAGACGGGAATCTATTTGTTCCAATCGTTGGAACAGTTCCGGTTCGGCGCGCGTCATCAGAATATTGTCATTTCGTTTTTCCAATGATTGGAAAATTTTCTCCACCTGTTCATGGGTTTTTCCCTGACAGAATACGACCTCGGGATAGCCCGTCCGCAACGCGCGATGATGGTCGACCTTGGCAAAACCCAACTCTTCGAATGGAAGATCTTTCAGCGAGGCCAGTGTGGCGGCCATATCCACATCGCCGTTTTTAAATTGGGTGAGCAGGGCTTCTAATTTATCGATTTCCATAACACAAACCTTATTAAACCACGAAGGCACGAAGTACTCTAAGTTTCACTAACTGAAGTATCTCCATGTCCTTTGTGTCTTTGTGGTTAACTTACATTTTCCACGGCGGGATGCCGGGGAGCAGGGCCTTAAATTCTTTGATCAGCTTCGTTTGGTAGGCTTCGGAAAAACCACCGTTCAGGAAGAGATGGTAGGCTTCGTCTTTGAATCGCTGCCAGCTCTCCACTTCATGACCGGGATTGATCGGAAAAAAATTGCAGCCGATCGCATGGGCGGCATTCATGTCGCCCGGGGCGTCGCCCATCATCAGAATGCGGTCGGCCGGATAGCGATCGACGGCGGCCATGGTGAAATGATCCACTTTGGAACCGAGCTCAGGGCCGGCGATGACAGAGACATATTTTGCCAGATCGTCTCGGTACCAGTCTTTCAGCAGGGCCACCGCCTGCGTCTGCGAAATTACAATGGCATCGGAATGAGCCTGAATCATCTGAAGCCCTTCTTCCACGCCATGGAACGGCGGGGGATCGGGCATATGTTCATCGATAGCAGCGTTGAGTTCGATGCTCCAGGCATAGGCTTCCTGAAGGAGTTGGCTTCCGGTTCGGTCGGCTTCGGATTTGCAGGTCGCATTGCTCAGCGGCAGACCGGAGTCGCAATAGATCCGAAGATCGGTCGGGTCGGGAATTTCGGCTTTAGCTTTTGCATCGGGCCAGTCATTCAGGAGTTCAAAGGTTTTGCATAGCCCAAGAAACCGATTCAGCCCGCGGTACGTTGAATAGAGATAAGTAAATTCTGCGGCAGCGCGCAGTTCGGTCTCGATGGCTTCCAGGCCCCAGTGCTTAATGATATGGGGATGGAAAAAATCCTTCTGCTTAATTTCCATGGTATCAAACACGCATCCGTCGGAATCGATGCCGACAAACGTTCCAAAGGTTGGAAGAAAATTGATCAGGTCGTCTTTAGTAAATTCTCTCATAATATATCCAAAGGTTGGAGAGTAGGGGGGCAACGCGTTCGGTTCAAGCCCGGACTGCAAAAGCTCAATTCCTTAACGATTTTTGTGGATTTGGCGAAGAGGCTTCGCTAAATTCCGCAACTATATTCATAAATCCGCATAAACGAATAGAGGTTCAAAACATGAGCAAAATCCGCGTAGACCACGTTTTTACATCCGAATCCGTGTCCGAAGGACATCCGGATAAAGTATGTGACCAGATTTCCGATGCCATTCTCGACGCCTGTTTGGCCCAAGACTCCAAAAGCCGTGTGGCCTGTGAAACCCTCACCACGACCAATCTGGTGGTGAATGCCGGCGAAATTACCTGCAGCGGCTGGGATAACATCGATGTAGAAGCCATCGCGCGTGACGTGGTCAAAGAGATCGGTTACGACCGCGAAGAACTTGAGTTCTGTGATAAAACATTCGAATACATCAATCGTCTCCACGGTCAGTCGCCCGACATTTCGCAGGGTGTTACCGAAGGCGAAGGCCTGTTTGCAGAGCAGGGAGCGGGCGACCAGGGCATGATGTTCGGCTATGCCTGTAACGACACGGAAGAGTTGCTGCCGGCCCCGATTGCCTACAGCCACCGTTTGTTGGATGAGCTGCAGAAAATCCGCAAAGCCGGAACGATCCCGTATCTCCGCCCCGACTCAAAATCGCAGGTTTCCATCAAATATGAAGAGGGCAAACCGGTGGCTATCGAGACCGTGGTCATCTCGCATCAGACCGACGATGTTGATTTGGAAACGATCCGCGAAGACCTGATCAAGGTCTGCAAAGAGGTTCTTGAGCCGACCGGTCTGCTGAAGGACGATACCGAATACTTTATCAACCCGACCGGAAAGTTCGTGATTGGCGGACCCCACGGCGATGCCGGCCTGACCGGCCGCAAAATTATTGTCGACACCTATGGCGGCGTCGGCAGCCACGGCGGCGGGGCATTCTCAGGAAAAGATCCTTCGAAAGTAGACCGCTCAGCAGCTTACTATTCCCGCTACGCCGCGAAAAATATTGTGGCCGCAGGGCTGGCTGAAAAATGTGAAATTCAGGTCGCTTATGCGATCGGTGTTCCGGAACCGCTGAGTATCAATGTCGATACCTATGGAACCGGCACGGTCGACGACCACAAAATCGAAGCGGTTCTGAAAGCCGGCGAAATCTTTGATTTCCGTCCGAGCGCACTGATCGCCGATCTCGACCTGATGAATCCGGAAGGCTGGAGCTATCGCGAATCCGCTGCCTACGGCCACTTCGGGCGCAGTCAGTTCCCTTGGGAAAAGATCGATAAAGTAGACGCGCTTCGCAAAGCCCTCAACGTGTAGTTTTCTAACTCGAATCGTTGCTCAGCACGTTCGATTTAAAATGGAGGGTCGGGTTCCATCCCGACCTTTTTCGTAGCGTGACAGACCGGATGGAACCGGTCCCTCCACCTGATCGGATTGCTTTATCCTCCGTCTGAACGCCCCGAATTTCGGGGCGTTTTTTGTTTAGATCTTGATGTTGAGGCGCGGAAGGTAGAGCCGGTGACGTTCGGTTTCTCCGGGGAGCAGATTCATTTTCCGCCAGGGAAGTTCGGATCGATCATTCGCGGGCGTGTCTTTAATTTTTAGTGCGGTTCCTGCATGCACTTTATGTTTGCCGAACCGCGCGTTGATTTCATCGATGGTTTTGGAGAGCTGCTCAAACCGGGAAATTTTGAGCCGGTCTTCAAATAGATCGAACTGAGTGCTGCCGGAGGGTTCCAGGCGGGTGAGCCATATCTGGGTCGTCCGGTATTCATGGCCGGGCCGGTATATCTGGTCAAAGAGCGCCTTCACCATCGGCAGCACCTCCTGGGTTGAATCCGTGGCCCGGTTAAGCTGAGCGCCGAGTCCGAATTCCTGATAGTTTTTCAGGCGAAGGGCGATATAAATTTCTTTAGTCCGCTGCCGGTGACGGCGCAGTCGAATAAAGGCCGATTCCACGTTGCGGACGAGTTTGGCATAGATAAAGTTTTTGTCGCTGGACGGCGCGGTGAACGTTTTGCCTTTTCCGAGGCTTACATTGGCCGGTTTCGGGTTCGGCGTGACCGGCAGCA
>CAKZQV010000080.1 GCA_937141895.1 uncultured Verrucomicrobiota bacterium | reverse complement strand
AATCGTTTCACCAGCTGGCTCACTGCCGGATACTGTACCCCACCAGCAGCATCGGCTGACCTGCCATCTAAGGAAGTCTGCTCCATTTTAAGGGCGGAACCGACGAGGTCGGATTCATAGGCCATGGAGAATCAGCCGTCACCAGAGGCCGTCAGGTTGGTGGTGGTCATGGTGAGCAGTCGCCCCCGCATTTGGTGGAGAGCCAAAAAAAGACCCCCGGCATCAGCCGATGGTCTTTGAAAATGGCGGAGAGGGGGGGATTCGAACCCCCGGTACAGTTACCCGCACACGCGCTTTCCAAGCGCGCTCCTTAAACCACTCAGACACCTCTCCTAAAGTGGAACGAGTCGGGAAAGCTACACACTTCGATGTGGGAACGCAACCGGGATTTTACCTGAATTTTTCAGCCCATACCTAACCATTTCGGTTCTATTTTATTCTGCCCGGCTTGACGGGTCTGAGAGAATCCTGTTTGTTTTGCGCCGTGAATTTGATCCGCATAAGTTTGAGTGCATTCTATCTGTTGCTCATGGTGTTGCTGCCATGGCTGCACATGCTTTCGCATGCGGATGAGAATACAGGAAGCACTTGCGCTTCGGGTTGCGGGCATCATGACGCCCCCCCGACTGATGATTCCGACGAGCATGACGATTGCGACCTTTGTAATCTCGCCGTCACTCAGTTTGAACTCCCGAGGGTGTTGATGGCCCCGGCAGCCCTTTATGTTTTTTCCGAAGATTGGACGCCCTCTTTCATTTCGTGCGTCGCGCTTATTGCACAGCCACATCAGGCCCGCGCACCTCCGTTTTTGTCGGTCTAGCTATAGCTATACCCCTGCCTCAGCAGGTTCAGACAGATATTTTATATTTTAAACGGAGAACTAAATGAAACACCTCAATTCTACCGCCATGGTATTGGCGGGGACCTTACTGACATTTAACGCATCTGCACAGGATGACACAACGCCTGTGCCGACCCTCAATGATTCCACCGCCGCTCAGCGCGCGTTCAATCCTTCGGTTTCGGCCATCATCGATATGTTCTACTACAAGGAGAACTCTGATGAAGGCCTATCCCATATGAAGGAAGAGATGCCGGGCTTTGCAGCCCATGCCCACGGCGATGAAGATGACCATGGCCATGATCATGAACACGGCTATGAAAACGGATTCAACATTCGCCACATCGAACTGGCCTTTGCGGCCGAAGTAGACAACTACTTCAAAGCCCTGGCCATTGCCGCCATTGACGAAGAAGGTGCCGAAATGGAAGAGGCATGGGCGGAAACTACTGGCCTGCCGTATGGATTCCAGGCCAAAGCCGGTAAGTTCTTCAGTAACTTCGGCTACATCAATGCCCAGCATGCCCATGAATGGGACTTCACCGACCAACCACTCATCTACGAACAGACCCTGGGATCCCATGGCCTGAATGATGTGGGTGTGCAGGTTTCCTGGCTCGCACCGACACCGGTCTACCTGCTGTTCGGAGCTGAGGTCTTCCGAGGCGAAAATGAAAAAATGTGGACACAGGAAGAGGCTGATGAGCTGCCCGAGAACGACAATCCGCGCCTGGGTGTCGGCTGGGTAAAACTCGCTCCGTTCCACTTCGATAACAGTGAACTGCAGTTCGGTCTGTTCGGCGCATCCGGCAACCAGCAGGAAATCCATGAAGAAGGCGGCGGAACAAACTATTTCGATGGCGTACACTGGTTTGCCGGTGCCGATGCCGTTTATAAATATGATTCCGGAAAAGCCTATGGCCAGGGAGATCTCGAATTCCAAGCTGAATATTTCTACCGGAACAAGGATCTCGACCAGGAAGGTGGAGATGAAGAAGTCAGCGGCGCTCAGGACGGTTATTACATTCAGGGCACCTATGGCATTTTCCCCCGTTGGCGTACCGGTCTACGCTGGGAACAGATTGGTCTGACCAATGAAGAAACCGAAGAAGATGTGACCGAGGAATTCGGCGACAGCTGGCGCGCTTCGGCCATGGTTGACTTCCGTCCTTCGGAATTTTCACAGGTTCGTTTCCAGGTCAGCAATGGCGACTACGACCTCGGCGACGAAGGCGTTGAAAACGTTTGGGAAGCTTTCGTACAGCTCACCTTCTCGCTCGGTGCCCATGGCGCCCACAAATTTTAGGAAAAACCATGTATAAGAAAACAGGAATACTCATTTTGGCCCTTACCGCTGCGACGGTCAGCCTGGCCGGAAAATTGAAAGTGGTCACCACCACGTCCGACCTCGCCTCCATCACGGAGGCGGTCGCAGGCGATCTGGCGAAAGTCAACTCCATCTGTTCTGGAAGCCAGGATCCACACCACCTCCAGGCGCGACCGAAGTATGTAATGATGGCCCGTAGTGCAGATCTTTGGATCCGTACCGGAATGGAGCTGGAGATCGGCTGGGAAATGCCGGTGATCGATGGTTCAAGAAACCGGAAAATCCGCCCCGGACAACCGGGTCATCTGGATGCATCCGTGAATATCCATAAACTGGAAATTCCAGATGCCAGCATGTTGACCCGCGCCATGGGTGACGTGCATGCATCAGGCAACCCGCATTATCTGACCGATCCAGAAAATGCAAAGCACGTCGCTGACGATATTGCGGCACGACTGGCTCAGCTGGATCCGAAAAATGCGGAGACCTATAAGGCTAACGCGAAAGCCTTCTCGGATAAAATCGATGAGAAGATGGCCGGATGGAAACAGAAAATGGAACCGCTCAATGGAAAGTCTATTGTGACGTACCATAAAAGCTGGATTTATTTCTGCGAGCGTTTCGGGATCAACATTGCCATCGAGCTGGAACCCAAGCCCGGCGTACCGCCAAGCCCTACGCATCTAACACAGGTGATTCAGACCATGGAAGCGGATGATATTCAGATTATCCTGCAGGAACCGTGGTATAGCACAAAAGCGGCAGAACGGGTTGCCGAAAAAACCGGCGCCCGCATCATTGAGGCCCCGATCTTCTCGGGAAGCGATCCGGAAGCGCAGGACTATATCAGCCTGATCGACCTAATCGTAAAACGACTGACGGAACAGCCTGAGTGAATGAAACGATCATAACCTGTTCGGACGTTTGTATTGCCTACGGCCGGCAGGAGGTATTGCATGGGATCAACCTTAAGATTCCGCGCGGCGCCTTTCTGCCGTTCACCGGCCCCAATGGTTCGGGCAAAACCACGTTGCTTCGTGCCATTCTGGGGTTGGTGCCAATTCGGCACGGAAGTATCCAAACGCCGTTTCAGAAATGTCCGGCAGGTTATGTTCCTCAGCACCGGATCATTGATCCGCTCTACCCTGTCTCCGTGATGCAAATCGTGGAGATGGGGCTCTATCCCGAACGACGGCTCTTCCGACCGCTGACACGCGCGCAAAAACAAAGAGCTGCGGATGCGCTCGATCAGCTCGGTATGGTGGAGCATATGCAGAAAAACTTCCGCGAACTTTCCGGAGGGATGAAGCAGAAAGTGCTGATTGCCCGCGCATTGGTCTGCGAGCCGGATGTCATCATCATGGATGAACCGACCTCCGAGCTGGATGAAAAATCTGAGCAGGACGTGCTGCAGCACCTGATGACGCTGAACCGGGATCAAGGCAAAACCATACTCATGGTTCATCACGACCTGGAGCTGGTTCAGGAACTGACGCATACAACTTGCCGTTTCCGGCACGGTAATGCTGAAATTGTAACCCTCGACCGCGCGGAGGCCGATCATGCATGATGCGATGCAGTGCCTCTATTGCCAGTTTCCGGAAGCCCTCACGGCCGGTCTATTGATTTCCGCCGTATGTGCCCTGCTCGGTGTATTTGTGATTCTGAAACGCGCTGTCTTTATAGGCATCACCCTTTCTGAAGTGGCCGCCTGTGGCGTAGCCGTTTCATTTTTGATCGGCATTCCACCCTTTGTGGGATCGCTGGCATTGGTTCTCGGAGCGGTCAGTCTTTTTGCCAGACCGTATGAAAATCAGCGGATTCCTCGCGACACGCTAATGGGCATCATTTTCATTGCCGCCACAGCACTCACCATTCTGCTGGTATCCAAAAGCGGCCCGGGTCTCATGGAAATCAATGCGGTCCTCTATGGCGATCTGATTCTCGCCTCGAGCAAGGAGCTTAAAATTCTTTTTGCAATCCTGACGCCCGCTCTGCTCCTGTTTCTCTGTGTTCTGCGGCCGACCCTTTACAGCTTTATGGACCGAGAAGGGTCAAAGGTTCTGGGTATTAAAACCTGGATCTGGGAATCGCTCTATTTCCTGATGCTCGGCGTCATTATCTCGGCCGCCTCCCAGATCGCCGGAGCCCTGCTCATTTTCTGTTATTTGGTGGTCTGCCCCGCCGCCGCACTGGTGGCAAGCAAACGGATTTGGATCGTCCTGATCGCAGCCCCGCTGATGTCGATGCTCGCAACCTTCATCGGCATGGTGGTCTCTTTCAATTTTGACCTGCCGACCAATCAGACGATCTGTATGACCAGCTGCATATTGTTTGCGATTATATCAACCGCATGCTGGATCTATCGGAAGGTGATTCCCATCACCCACAACCATTAATCAGAACGATGAAATTTATTCAACCCCATCAGAAAACAAGTGCCATTCTCGATCAACTCGCCATCGGCATGGCCGTCATTTGCGGCATTCACTGCCTGATGATGCCGATCATCCTGGCCCTGCTACCCATCGTTGCGGCCAGCTTCTTTGCACACGAGCACTTCCATCTCTGGATGCTCCTGCTTGTGCTCCCCACCACCAGTATCTCCATCTTTATGGGCTGCCGAAAACATAGAGACAAATGGACGGCCGCCCTGAGCCTGACCGGGCTAGGGATCATGATTGCGGTGACGATCTTTGAATATGCAACCCACACCAGTTGTGCCACGTGTGCCGGCTGTGCTCGCTCGGCCGACGCGCCGGTTCCTCCCAGCGCATGGTGCAATACCATCGGCGGACTGTTTCTGGCCTCAGCCCACGTACGGAACTTCAAGCTCTGCCGCAACAGCAACTGCTGCCATTAGATCTGAAGGGACGATGTCCTCAACGTCGGCGGACAGCGGCCATGACTCAAGCAAACCGCTTCTTGAGCGCTTCTTTCACGGGAGCCGGTACGAACTGAGTGATGTCCCCACCCAGGGAAGCCACGGTGCGGACATTGCTTGAACTGACGTAGGAATAGTCCTGCTTCGGCATCAGGAAGATGGTCTCAATTTCGGAATCGAGCTTCCGGTTCATCAGCGCCATTTGAAACTCATATTCAAAATCGGAGAATGCCCGCAGTCCGCGGACCATGACGTGAACGTTTTTATTTCGTGCAAAATCAACCAATAGGCCGTCGAAGACTTCAACCTCAACACCCGAAAGATGAGCAGTACACAATTTGACCAACTCAACCCGCTCTTCAACCATGAACAGCGGGTTTTTTCCCGCACTGGGGGCCACCGCAATAACAACACGCGGAAAAATCCGGGCCGCCCGTTCAATCACATCGAGATGCCCCAGCGTGATGGGGTCGTAGGTTCCTGCGCAGAGTGCAGCTTGATTCATTTTGCATCCTCAGTGTTCGGTTTCAAAATAAGGACACGCGTTTTTCCGTAGCGTTTATCACGCAGCACCTTCCAATGGTTGGAAATCACGGGATCGCCCTTAGCGCGCATTTCGTACACCAGTATTCCATCCGGAGTCAAAACGGAATGCTCAGCGATTCCATTCAACGTGTTTTCCATGGCGTCCGGAAGATCATACGGAGGGTCGGCCAGAATAATGTCAAACTGTTTTCCGGACCGGGCCAGCCACTTGACGGCATCTCCCTTAAAAACGTGGGTTTTTCCAAGGTCTGGATGGCTCAGCTCCTCAAGATTGCGCTGGAGGTTTCTCCAGACCCTAGCACTCTGCTCCACAAAGGTGACCGATTCGGCCCCGCGGCTCCACGCCTCCATGCCCAGTGCCCCGGATCCGGCAAACAGGTCTAATACATTAAGCCCTTCAACGGACCCCAATGACGAAAACACGGCCTCGCGCACCGCCTCCATCGTCGGCCGAACTTCCTGGTCCGGCACTTGAAAGCGACGGTTGCGTAAAAATCCACTCGTAATTCTCATCCCCCCACTTTACCCCAATCGAACCTTGGCGCAACCCAAACGAAGCCTTAGCCTAGGCCATTCGTATGAAGATAAGCGTTGTACAACCATTACCGCATCAAAGAACCATTGAGTTGTCCGTTGGACTGCTCCTTGCTGTGTCGGCGCTGCTGATGTCTGTTCTGCCTATGCGCTGGCTGCCGCATTGCGGCTTTGCAACATGGACCCACCTGCCCTGCCCAAGCTGCGGCACCTCCCGCAGCCTACATCTGGCGATGGAGGGCGATTGGTTTAATGCCTTCATGATGCAGCCGCTTTTTTTTACTTTTTCAGGAATCTTTTCCGTATGGTTGCTCTATGCACTGCTGGCGGCTTTCTTCAAATGGCCGTCGATCCGAATCCAGTTGGAAGGCAAAATCGAAGTGCTTGGCGTGCTCTTGCTGGCCATCGTTTTGGTTTCGGTTAACTGGGCCTACTTATTATTCACTCAATGACAGGGGGAAACGTGCAACCCATTGAATACTGGAATCCGGTCGGTTGGGCCTGGAAACGGATGGTCGACATCCTCTTCAGGCCGTTTAACATTGAAAAATGGTTTGTGATGGGCTTTGCGGCCTTCATTGCCGGCTCCAATTTGGGAGGCGGCGGCGGAAATGGCGGGGGCAACAGCTTCTCTTCCGACGATTTCACCTCATCTGCAGAGAGTTCCTCATCCGGAGACTGGTCCTTTCCCGACTTCTGGGCGGAATATGCACCCGTCGTTATTCCGGCAGTGGTCATCATCATTCTGATTCTTTTTGCGCTCTTCCTTCTGTTTGCCTGGCTGAAAGCCCGCGGAACCTTCATCTTTCTGGACAATGTCGTACAAAACCAAGCGGCCATTGTTGAACCCTGGAAAAAATACCGAAAACAGGGAAATTCTTTATTTTGGTGGAACCTAGCCGTTGGCTTCATTGCCGTGGCGATCCTACTGATGCTGGCTGTAGCCTGCGCGTTGATGGTTTGGCCCATGTTTACGAATCAGACAAACATACCCATGGGGATCATCGGCATTGTATTCGGCATTACGGCGTTGCTCATGTATGGCCTCTTCTTCGGCTACCTCGGCATGTTCGTCCACGACTTCGTGGCACCGGTCATGATGAAACATGATCTGCGCATTCGCGAGGCGTGGGGTATGTTCGGCCCGCTTTTGAAAGAAAACTGGGGCAAATTTCTGCTCTACGGCCTCGTCCGCTATCTGGTGCTGATCGGTGTCAATATGGCCTATTTTGCGATTTGCCTTCTGACCTGTTGCTGTTTTCTGCTGCTCACGGTTATTCCATACCTTGGAACCGTCCTCCTATTACCGGCCCACGTGTTCATCCGGTTGCTCGGCCCTGAATTCCTTCAGCAATTCGGCGACGATTTTACGCTGGAGACCGACACGCCCGAAAACAACGTGGAATTGACCATTCCTCCCCCTGCTCCGGAGCCGGAATCGATTTAATGCAGAAACGTCGCGCCCTCGACAAGCAGGGCGCGTTGTGGTAGCAAACTCGGCTTATCAAACCGAAATGAAAAGTCATGGTGCAGCAAAAACATAGAAGCGCGTTGAAGGATGCGAAACGAATCGTCGTGAAGGCGGGCAGCAAAGTGCTGGTCGAACATTCCGGACGTCCCGATGAACAGCAACTGAAAGCGCTGGTGGATGAACTCGCCGGCATCCAGAATGCGGGCGGCGAAGTCGCCTTTGTCTCGTCCGGCGCCGTCGGAGCCGGGCTCGATGCACTCAATTTTGTAAAACGCCCGAAAGAAATTCCCGATCTTCAGATGGCGGCAGCCGTTGGGCAGATTTCGCTGATGACGCTGTACCACGATCTTTTTAAGGCGAATAAAATTACGGTCGGACAGGTACTGCTGACCCATGATGCGCTGAAAGACCGGGAGCGCCACCTGAATGCGCGCAATACCTTGCTGAACCTGATCGAAAAC
>CAKZQV010000079.1 GCA_937141895.1 uncultured Verrucomicrobiota bacterium | reverse complement strand
GCGATGATGCTGCGCACTGCCAGATAAAAATGCACCCGGTCCCGCTCGCTCTGGCTGAGATCCTCGGCACCGCTACAGATGTCGTAGGCTGCCTTCATGCGCTTTACCAGCCCCATGAAGCGCTTTTCAATCTTCTCGGTGATCTGCGCAAACTCCGCCGCCTGATTCAGGCATTCAAGCTGAGCGGTCGGCGATCCGCCGAAATAGGGTTTGGTATCAAACGAGTGGAAAAGCCGGTTCAACAGATCGAGATGATCCTTCACCACGATGATGGAAGCCTCCACCTCTTCGATATTGGCCTTATCCGCTTTTGAGTAGTGAGCCAGTGCCAAATTCATCTGCTTTTTAATGCCGATATAATCCACCACCAGTCCCTTGCCCTTGCCCTCAAACCTCCGATTCACCCGTGAAATCGTCTGAATCAAATTATGCCGCTGCACCGGCTTATCGATGTAGATCGTATCCAGGAACGGAACATCAAATCCCGTCAGCCACATATCGACCACAATCGCGATCTTGAAATTCGACTTTGCCGTCTTGAACTGACGGTCCAGCTCCTTGCGATACTCCTTACTCCCCAGCAGGTCATAGAGTACCAGATCGTCATCCTGGCCGCGCGTCATCACCATCTTGATGCGTTCCAGAGGCAATGCCTCACCCTCACCCAACCCTCTCCCAGAGGGAGAAGGCTTTTCGGCCCACTCCGGCCGCAGCGCGATCACCGCCTTATAAAACGCATAGGCCACCGGGCGGCTACTGCTCACAAACATCGCCTTACCCGCCACCGTCGCGCCCTCATTCAGACGCTTCTCATAATGCTCCACAAAATCCGCGGCCAACGTCTCGATGCGCTGCGGGTCGCCTAGAATCGCCCCCATCTTCGCCGAAGCCTTCTTACTCTCCTCAATCGCATACTCACTCGAGCCCGCCCCTGCGCACTCCGCGTAATACTGCTCAATCTCCTCCAGCTTCGTATTATTCAGCAGCACCTTGGCGGCACGGCCTTCATAGACAATCCGCACCGTAATCTCATCCGCCACAGACTCCGTCATCGTATAGGAGTCCACCACCTCGCCGAACACATCCAGCGTCGCATCGATCGGCGTACCCGTGAAGCCCACATAGGTAGCATTCGGCAGCGAGTCATGCAGATACTTCGCAAAGCCAAAGGTTCGCTTCACCACTCCGGTTTCCTGATCAACCAGCACCTTCTGATCCAGATTCACCTGACTGCGATGCGCCTCATCCGAAATACAAATCACATTCGGCCGATCCGTCAGCAGCTCCGTATCCTCCGTAAACTTATGAATGGTCGTCAGGAACACCCCACCGCTGTTGCGACCCTTCAAAAGGTTCCGAAGCTGATCCCGGCTCTCCACGCTGATCACCGACTCGTCGCCGATATATCCCTTCGCATTGGTAAACTGCCCCGACAGCTGATCATCCAAATCCGTGCGGTCTGTAATCAATACAATCGTTGGGCTCTTCAGCTCCACGCTGCGCATCAACAACCGCGTCAGAAACAGCATCGTAAAACTCTTCCCGCAGCCCGTCGCCCCAAAGTAGGTGCCGCCCTTACCATCACCCTCCGGCTTCATGTGTTGGAGGATATTCTGGAAGAGTTTCGTCGCCGCATAATACTGCGGATAACGGCACAGAATTTTCTCTTCCTTACGAGACACATCCGGAACATAAACAAAGTTTCGAATCACATCGCAAAGGCGGATCGGGTTGAATAATCCCTTAATCATGGAATAGAGCGAGTCAATCCCATCCTTCTCGATCAAATCGTTACCATCCGTCTTACGCCACGCATAGAAAAACTCGTAGGGCGCAAAGAACGACCCCGCCTTATTGTTCACGCCGTCGCTAATGACACAAAAGGCGTTGTAGACAAAGAGAGACGGGATATCCCTCCGATAGCGGATGGTGAGTTGTTCGTATGCGTTATGAATTGTCGCCTCTTCCCGAATGGCACTCTTAAACTCAAACACCACCAACGGCAGGCCGTTGATGTAAAGAATGCCGTCCGGAATGCGCAGGTGCGACCCGATGATCTCCAGTTGGTTAACCAGCTTAAAAATATTGCCGCCCGCATTGTAGGGAACTGACTCCTCTGCCACCACCAGCGGCACCTCGCCCGGCTTCGGCTCGCGAAATTCGGTCAGGCTGGAATAATCGATCAACTGAACGAACAGGTCCTTTTGGGTGTGGTCCTCGCGCTTCAGCAGAAAGCCGTCCGAAACCATTTTCATAATCTGCTTGTTCGACTCATACAAGTCCGCCGACGAAAAGGCGTCCAGCTTTTGAATCACCGACTCGATCTCGCCCGGTGTAATGCCATCCTTCGCGTACTGCTTCGACAGGAACGCCCGAAGATCATCTTTGATCAAAACATCAGACACCGAAGCTCGCTGGATGCTTTCACCACAGACGTGGGGAAAACCCTCCGCACCCAGAAGAGAAATAATGGCTTCCTCTAACTTCGCTTCTGTGAATTTCATAACGCGTTGACCTCCTGCTCCAAATGCTTAAGCGAATCCATTAAATCATCGAAATGAGGAATATCCCCAAAGAACATTACCTGCATTTGCGCATAGTCGTTTGCTAGGTTTTTTATGTTGTCATCCGTCGGAACGAGCTTGAACGATCCCGGCACTGCCAGATCATAGTGCGCCCATGCTGCGGGATAAAACTTCGTCTTGAAATCGACCACCGTTGACAACAAATCCAAATCGTTAAAGGCCGACTCTTTCACTCGCGGATCAGCCGCCATCATGGCCAGATCATAATAGTGGCGGGAATAACGCAACGGCAAAGGTTTCGATTCCGGGCGGAACGCTTCCGCATGCAGAATCGTCGCCTTTTCCCAGAACGTACGCTCCGCCTTAATCGCCATAACGCGACACGATGCTTTGTCGAAGGCCTCAGGGAATGTTTCCGCAACATACGACCTGATTTCATACTGACTATTTGGAACCCAAAGCGCCAGCGGCCCGATTTCCAGACGGATTTCCGGTCGCAAATAATTGCTCTCAAAAATCGACGGATAGCGGATATTAATCACATCAGGCGCACCCTCTTCAATTTCGGCAGTGCAAACCCCATCCAGCACACGAACAACCTCCGGCAAAAACACCGTCGAAATATAATCGCGCGATAGCACCGCAACGGATTTGTTAAACTGATCCTGCTTGTTTTTAGAGCGCTCCAGATTCGGATCCTCCTTCACCACCTCATTCCAATCCAGAATCAGGTCTATATCCTCTGCAAAACGGTGAATCAGGCCGCACACCTTTGAGCGCGATGTTCCGCCCTTGAAGATAATTTTATCGCGGAGCAGCGGCGATCGAAACAGTTTGTCGAGCGTCCAGACCACCCAGAAATCCTTTTCAACCGCACTGGGCGTTAATTCAATGCGCCCCGCCGTTTCCTGAATAATCTCTGAACGCTCAGTGAGGGATAACCCGGCAATCCTATTCATCAGGTTTCTCCCCATTACAGATTTTCCGGATCACTTCAAAGATCCAGTCCGGTCCCAACCGTGCGTCGGCCAGCAACTCGCTCTTCTGCCGATCATCAAACTGCTTCTGCAACTTGGCAATCAGTTCCGGGGTCACACGATCCCTCCCAAAATCCTTCAGTGCATTAATCAGCAAACCACCCAACTCTCCGGCCGCCAACTTTTTGGGAGAGGTCTTTTTGAAAGTGATCGTCCGGTTCCCGAAACGCATCTCCTTGGTCGGCCCATCCGACAAATAAACCGCCTGAGCCGGAACCTGCGTGGAAAGATTAAGCATATTGGCCGCATGGGCTCCGGTCGGCTGAATGCGCCAGCCATGCTTTCGAGCAATCGCTTTGGCAATCTGATTCGTATCGGGACCCAGCGTTGTTTTTAGAAGCTCACTATAGCGCGGAACATCATACAGCCCGCGCCCGATCCGGCGGATTTTCCCATCCGTCGTCAAACGCGAAAAAGCCTTATCCAGCGCATCCCGCCCCGCCAGCGTCAAAAAATCTTTCGGCGAAAAACACCAGCCCACCTCATGCTGCTTCAGTTCCTCTAAAATTTGTTCTGCAATAGATTTCATAATCAACGCCCCATCTCGTCAGAAAAAGTACCCCATTTTTTCTGACAAGCAAGGTTTAAACGACAGCTTCTGTGAATTTTGAATGCTGAGTGCTGACTGATGAATTATCGGGCATCGTTTCCTCCGGTTTGCGCGGACTTAACAATCGCAGTTAAAATGCGAACAAGCTCGTCCGCCTCCTTGAGGATTTCAGATAACTTGTCGGCCTCGACAGAGTCACTCTCTTTAAGCAGGCGAAGCCAATAAAGGGTTTCTCTAGCCTCTTTTCTACTAATCGACATCTTCGCAATAAAATCGGACTTACTCTGCCCCGCCTGTGCCTCTTCGATATTCGCACCGACTGATGTGCCCGAACGCAACAACTGATTGGCAAGCGTTCGTGAAACACGATCCTGCTTCTCCAGAAAACGGCACAACTTCACAATCCTCACTGCAAACTCAAAGCTTCGCTCTAGGATCGAATTTTGAGTGCTGAATTCTGAATGCTGATTTGGTTTCAACTCATCCTTCATAACTCATCCTTCATCATTCTGCGCAGTAGTAGGGCTTCAGTGAATTTCATTTTATCGAGCTCCGCAGGACTTTTGCGACCAACTCATCCCTTTTTATCAACCTCATGCAACTGTGCGCTTGATCAATAAAGGACTTATAAAAAAAATACTGTTTATCATCTGGAAGATCCATTGTGATGCCATATGGCTTTAAGTAATTTTTCAGAAAGTCATTGGTATCTAATTGGCAATAGATCAAATTTTCTGTGGAAGGGCCCTCTGTAAAATTAAATGATCCGCATAACACTTCGGTCACATCTCCGAGAATACCCGCATAAAATTTGGCATGAGATCTCTCATAAGTATGAGTGTTTTTTTGCAGGACAGGCACTCTGTCATATTTATCACTCAAGGAATATGCCCCATCCTCATCGTCTTTTCTCTCAAACATATTTTTTGTACTTGTCTTGGTGATAAGCTGAGACTTACTCGAATCAAAACAAAGACAGATTGTCTTCCAGAGAGTTTTTAGCTTCTCTCTATCTTTGTATTGGTCACCTATATACGCCGTAGCTATATAATTATTTTGAGCCAATAGGTTCCATCGAAGAGCATACTTAGTAACAAACGATTTGCATTCATCCTTTGTGTATACTCCATTAATCTTTTGAGAGGTTGATCCAACAATATTAGCAATCAAGAAGTGATCAACCTTGGGGGGTTCCCCATATAGGAACATATGACTATACATTATGCAGGCATATCGAGCCCCACATGCGCACTCGAAAGCGAAATCAATGATGATTTCATTAGAATTTCCCAAATATCCTCCCTTAACATGAAAGTTCCATGAACCAGAAAGATGTTGCTTGAACTCATTCCCATTCGAGAGGTTGTTTAGCA
>CAKZQV010000078.1 GCA_937141895.1 uncultured Verrucomicrobiota bacterium | reverse complement strand
AAATATTGATTTCCAATCAGAGCCGTCCCAATACCAACCTCGGCCATCGCCTCCAGATCTTTGGTCACACCCTCTTTCGAAATATTATTATTGATCCAATACCAATAGCACCACGGACGGCTCTCATCCGGCGGGTTTAAAAACTGCTGATCCAGCGACTCCGCTCCAACCTGTAGGCTCAATGCAATCAGTACGCTCCAACTCAATATCGTTCGTTTCATTTTTTTCATCTTGTCTCTCAGTTGTTACCTCATGTTCGCGCACTCAAATCAACAAAGCTGATCGGCATCGCAGATAAGATAATTTTATACCCGTTTATTTACTTATATTTAAAATGATAGACGCCAGACCCGGCTTCACAACGAAGCCACCGCTTTCCACGCTCGGAAACCGGAGTGAATTTTTTCTGGAGACCGCTGTGTTCGCCTTCGGAGAGTTCGCTACCCGGCTTATAGGGAATGTATAGCGATGCCGTAGTATTCGGTGGAATTTCAACGTTCCAGAAAAATGCACCGTCCTCGTTTTTCCAGTCACTACGGATCATTCCGTAGGGCGAATCGACGCTAGTTTTTACCCATTCGATCTGATCGGTCAGCTGGGGTTTCAAGGTGAAGTGTTTATATCCGGGTGCCGCGTCGTCCGGCAGGATGCCGCCGAGCGATTCATGCATGAAGGCAGTAAAACCACCGTTCATCGGGTGATTGAATGAGTTTCTGAATTTTTCTTTCGTCCAGTCGAAGCGACGTTCCGGCCAGGTGGATAATCCCATATTCATAACGAATCCAGGGCCGGGGAAGGTGGTGTCGTTTAGCATGCGATACACGAGATCGTCCTGGCCGTTTTCCGCCAGTACCGTATAGAGGTGACGCAAGCCGTGAATGCCGCAGGCATGATGGCCGTCATGCCGTTCGTTGATGTCGTACACCAAGCCATCAACGCGTCCTTCAATTTGGTTCTCGGGAACCATGCCGAGCTTGAGCGCCATCACGGTAGCGGTCTGACTTCCGTAGTGTTGAAGGCCTTTGCTGCCTTCTACCGGTTTCAGGTACAGCTTATCAAAGGCTTTCTGAATACGATCGGCTTCTTTAAGACACCATTCGCTGTAGTCGGAATCACCCATCACGAGCGCCATTTGGCTGATGATCTGCAGAGCCTGATAATAGAAGGCGGTGCCGGACACATAGGGATAACATTCCATAAACTCGGGGGCAGCCTTACGATCCCAGCTTGGCGGGCACCAGTCGCCGAGGCCGTTATCAATCACGCCATCCTTGGTTTTGAAGGATTTGTAGTAGGTGATAAAGTCCTTGAAGTGCTTGTAGTGCGGGCGGAAGGCTTCCGCATCGCCGGTATGTACATACATGCGCCAGGGGATGATGATGTAGGCCACGGCCCAGTCAATTTGCGCCACGTTATTGCATCGTTTTCCCGGAGCAACCTGAGGCGGCACACCCGCACCATCGGGCAGGAGTCTTTTGGCTTTTTGGTCCTTTTTCAGGCTGTCCTGAATATCCCGCATAAACTTGGTATACATCCGCGCCATGTCGTAGTTGTAAAGACTGAGGTCCGCCGTGGCATGGGCATCGCCTAACCATCCGCATTTTTCGCGGGCCGGGCAGTCTTCAGGGATTGAATGCCAGTTGCCTTCCAGACTCAGCAGGCTGGCGGCATATTGTTTGTTGAGCATCGCGTTGGATGACTCAAACGAGCCCGTTTTCTCAATCGCGCTGCGTACAAAAACCGCTTCAATCGTCTCTGCTGTGGGTGCTTGAGCCAAACCGCTGATTTCCAGATATTGGAAGCCGGAATAGACAAAACGGGGCGAGTAGGATTCCGGGCCGTCGCCCTTGCAGATGTAAAAGTGTTCTTCCGGAGCGCCAGGGGCACCCCCCCGGGTTTTCTGATTCCCCCGCCCCGTATCGCGGTCCAGCACTTCGGTCGGGTAGAAGCGGATGACGTCGCCGGGATTCTGATTCAGTTTAATGTCATACCAGCCCGAAAAGTTTTTGCCGAAATCGATCAGATAGGTGTCGTCGTCCACTTTTTTAATGGAAACCGGCTTGAACCGTTCCATCTCTTTGATCGGCGGCAGCAGCTGCGGGCGCAGCTTACTGTCTGGGCAGGGAGCTTT
>CAKZQV010000077.1 GCA_937141895.1 uncultured Verrucomicrobiota bacterium | reverse complement strand
CACCATGGGCGAACTCCCGGAGCCAGAACTAGCCCACAAATTTAGCTGAAGAGGCGAATTTCTGAGGGATATCGCTCAATATCCCGGACTTCGATTTGCTTAAAAATGTCGAGGAGACCCTGCTTTTCCACCATTTGCGCCTGGGCCTTCATCCGATTGCTTTCTAACTGCTGGAGCTCGACATCCTTGAGGGCCGCATTTCCGCCGTCCAAAACGGTAACGCCGAGTTCTTCGCGCAGTTTCTGACTTTTCTCTTCAGCGGCTTCAACCCTTTTCGCCTGGTCCTTCATCGCTTGATCGATTGTATCGATAACCGCCCGAGCGTTCCGAATAGCGTGTTCCATCCGGCTGTCACGATAAGCCACCGCTATTTCATTCGCAATATCGGCGGCCTCTTCGGGGGTATCGCGCTTAACGCTAATGACGATTAGCGAGGTGTCCCGTTGCTGAAAAACATCAACGCTGTTGCGAAGGATTTTTAATGCAACCTCACGCGGAAGTTTTTCAGAATCCCTACCCCATTTGCTCTGCAGGTTCAGACGGCTGATGACTTCGTAAAGCATCGGCGTCGAGGTCAGGGTCTCAAATTGAGTTCTCAGAAAGTAGGGATTATAAGTCGTATAGGAGTCCTGATTCTTCGCAAATGGATGTATTTCCGGAGCATCTTCCGACACAAATATTCGCGGCGCAGATTGATAGAACTTCGGAAGCATCAGCGTATACGCAGTAACCGCCAACACCATCAGCGGTGCCGCCGCAATAAAAAGCCCACCAACAACAGCCCATCCTTTTTTCATACCTGCTCCAATCTGAACACAGAAAAGTTAATATCACTTTTGCAAATGTTTTGAAAATATTGGCTAAACTAAATTTAGTTTCTCCACTTTCGGCCAGTCTGGGTAATTAACTTTCCAATGATTGGAAAATTGCTGCTGAGAGATCGGCCACGTTGATCGGCTTCGTAATATAGTCGTCCATGCCACCTTCAAGGCATCGCTCACGGTCACCACTGAGGGCGTGGGCGGTCATGGCAATGATCGGCATCCGGGGCTGGTGGTTTTCTTTTTCCAATGTGCGGATAACCTGTGTCGTTTCAAATCCATCCATTTTGGGCATCTGGACATCCATGAGTACCAGATCGAAAGAGTGATTCTTAATCCGTTCGACCGCTTCTTCGCCGTCGCTCACGGCTTCGGCATGGGCCCCCATTTTCAAAAGAGTGCGCACCGCGACGGTCTGATTTACACGATTATCTTCAACCACCAGAATCCGAAGCTCATTTTCCATTTCCCGGATACGGCTGCGGGTTGTCGCCATAATATTCTGCGATTCGTTAAGGTCATCTTCCTGACCACTGCGTTTACCCGAATCTGCGAAATCGAACGCGGTCTGTCCTCCGGCTTTTTGCAGGTCAACTGGAATTTCAAACCAGAACAACGAACCTTCGCCCACGACACTGGAAACGCCGATTTCGCCGCCCATAATTTCTACCAGCTGTTTGCAGATCGTCAGGCCCAGGCCAGTGCCGCCATACCGGCGTGATGTTGAAGCATCCTGCTGCTGGAAGGCGTCGAACATGCTGGGAAGTTTATCCGCGTCGATCCCGATTCCGGTGTCTTTGATTTCAAAACGAAGATGAATGTGGTCCTTATGGTCATTAGCCAGACCGACAAAAAGTAAGACTTCGCCCTGATCAGTAAACTTTATGGCATTGCCAATCAAGTTGGTCAGGATCTGGCGGAGCCGGCCCACGTCACCGCGCAACTTTGCCTGAGTTTAGTAATCCGCTTTAACCGTAAGTGCAATGCCCTTCTTTTGGGCCTGAATGGAAAAAAT
>CAKZQV010000076.1 GCA_937141895.1 uncultured Verrucomicrobiota bacterium | reverse complement strand
CGATGGAGAGGACGCGGAGGCGTGTGTCGTTGGTGGATGGTTTGTTTGTTGATTTAGCAGTGTTATTGTCATCGTCTTTGGGGTAGGGGATGCGTCCATGGAGCATGTTGGACAGGGAGAAGATAAAGGACTGTTTCACCGTGTTGATCTGCGCCATCGTCAGGTTGGCATAGTCCATCTGGCCATCGCGGATTTTCATGGCGAAAATTTCGTCCATCAGGTTGGAAATCTTTTGCGGCGTTGGTTTTTCAATCGAACGTGCAGCCGCTTCTGAGGCATCCGCGAGCGAGAGGATCGCCATTTCCGGCGAAACGGCCGGGGCTCCGCCATAGCGGAAGTCGGAATCATTGATGACTTCGCTCATGGAACTGCCTGAACCCTCTTTGGCGGCCTGCTTGGCTTTGTGATAGAAGAAGGAGATCAGGCCGTTGCCGTGATGTTGCTCAATGGCATCCATGATCGGCTGGGGCAGCTTATGACGTTTGGCCAGGGTGAGTCCTTCTTTTACGTGCGAAGAGATCACCAGTGCACTCATATGAGGGGAGAGCTCGTCGTGTGGGTTTTCCTGATGCTGGATGTTTTCGGTGAAGAATTCCGGTTTCGCCATCTTACCGATGTCGTGGTAGTAGGCACAGACGCGGATTAGCAGGGAGTTGGCGCCGATGGCTTCGGCCGCGTTCTGGGCGAGGGTGGCGACCATCAGTGAATGGTGATAGGTGCCCGGTGCCTGCATCGCCATTTTTTGGAGGAGCGGGTGCCCCATATCGGAGAGTTCCAACAGCGTGATGTCGGTGGTGATTTTGAAGAGCTTTTCAAAAACCGGAATCAGCAGAAGTGTCATTACGGTGGCGAACATGCCGGTCAGAATGGCGGCGACGACCTGGCCGATCATGGTGGACATGCTCGGACGGCTGAGGATGGCGGAAATCAGCACGAACAGGATTTTTGCCGCGCAGATCCAGAGACCCGCGCGGAACAGGCTGGAGCGTTTGTGAATTTTACGTACCGAACTGGCGGCCGTGACGGTGATCAGCATGCCGAGTGCAAAATGGCTGAAGGAGTTGGTGTAGAATACGGCTACGGAGAAGCTACAGAGGAAGCCCACCGCAAAAGCAGCGCTTCCTCCCAGAAGGATGCCGGCAAGCAGTACGGCCAAGCCGTAGGGGACGAGATACATCAGGAGGGAGGGTGAGATCAGTTCATACTGCACCGATAGATAAGCCATTAAGCGAGCTATGCTGAGTGAGATCAGCGAAAGAATCAGAAGCAACAGCAACTTGTCGGTCTGGCGAATCACCTCAGGTTTAACAATTTTAAGCAATACGGCGGTGGCTCCCAATCCCAGCAGGAGCATCAGGCTGTTGCCGAGAATCTCCAGCGTTTGTTCCCAGACATCCTGCGACGCAGCGCGCTGCTTTTCGTGTTCGCGAATTAACAGGAGAGACTGTTCCGTGACCACATCGCCGGCGCGGGCGAGTATGCGGCCTTCCGGATATTGCTGGATCACTTCCGGAACCAGATCTGCAACGGCCTTTCGGGCTTCGGCTGTGGCGGTTTCATTATATCGTAAATTTTCGCCGATATAGAACGGCAGGATCCGATTGAGCAGTTTCCGCTGAGTTTCGTCTTCGAATGAATCGGTCACGGCCCAGACTGCCGTGCGGGTGGAGTAGACCTCGGTTTGGGAGACGGTGCGCGTTGGAATGTCTTCGGGCGCCGATGCAATGGTCAGCAGACCATCGGTTTTATTGTGAAAAAGGGTGACACGCGATTCGTCGGAGATCACGCCGGTATTCATCACATCGAGAACGCCCTTGGCGAGGACGGTTTTAGCTT
>CAKZQV010000075.1 GCA_937141895.1 uncultured Verrucomicrobiota bacterium | reverse complement strand
AAGTTGAAGCCGGTAAATTTGACCTCAACTACATCAAGCTCGACGGAAATGTGGGTTGCATGGTGAACGGGGCCGGGCTGGCGATGGCCACGATGGACATCATTAAACAGCGCGGCGGCTCTCCGGCAAACTTTCTGGATGTTGGCGGCGGCGCAAATGTTGAAACCGTAAAGAACGGGTTCCGCATTATCCTTTCCGATCCGAACGTGAAAGCGGTTCTGATTAATATCTTCGGCGGTATTGTTCGTTGCGACCGTATTGCCAACGGCATTATTGAAGCCCTGAAGGAACTCGATCTAACTGTTCCGGTGGTGGTTCGTTTGGCCGGAACGAATGCCGACGTGGCAAAAGAGCTGCTGGCAAATGCCGATGTTGACCTGATCTCTGCAGATAACTTCGAGGATGCGGCCACAAAAGTTGTGGAAGCAGCTGGAATTTAACCTCGATTTTTTTTGCGATTTTAAATAGGACTGAATTATGGCGATTTTAGTAGATAAAGATTCAAAGATCATCGTGCAGGGCATTACCGGCTCCGAAGGATCGTTCCACGCGGGGCAGTGTCTGGAATATGGCAATAATGTGGTTGGCGGTGTAACACCGGGCAAGGGCGGCCAGACGGCGCTCGACGGTAAGGTTCCGGTTTTCAACAGCTGTGCGGAAGCACGCAAAGCAACGGGTGCCAATGTTTCCCTCATTTTCGTGCCCCCGCCGTTTGCAGCGGATGCCATTATGGAAGCGGCATCCGCAGGGATTGAGCTGATCGTCTGCATCACAGAAGGCATTCCGGTGGCACAGATGGTGGAAGTGAAAGCCTTCGTGAATACAACCAATTCCCGTTTCATCGGCCCGAACTGTCCGGGTATTCTGACGCCCGACGGAGCGAAGGTTGGTATCATGCCAGGCTTTATTGCCAGTAAGGGATCTGTAGGACTCATTTCAAAATCCGGAACGCTGACGTATGAAGCGGCAGACCAGCTCGGCCAACAAGGGCTCGGTCAGTCCACCTGCATTGGTATCGGCGGCGATCCGATTATTGGAACCACGATGAAGGATCTGCTCGAAATGTTTGAGAACGATCCGGAAACCGAGGCTATTGTCATGATCGGCGAAATCGGCGGTTCCATGGAAATTGAAGCGGCGCAGTATGCGAAGGAGCATGTCA
>CAKZQV010000074.1 GCA_937141895.1 uncultured Verrucomicrobiota bacterium | reverse complement strand
TGAACGACAGTGAATACGGGAGGGTATACACCGCAAACTGACCGATAATACTGAGCGGAAGCCCCTTGGCCATGTAATCAATCAGCTTGTACATCGTACCGATACTGAACGCAAATGTGATCAGCAGCAGCGCCACCCCGAAAATCGTCAAAAAATCAACAACCAGATATTTAGTCAGTTTACGCAATATTTACTCCCAAGAATCAGATGAATGTAATGAGGGTGATTTGGCAACTCAAGCCAAGAGCTTCATGCATGGACTGCCATACTATGGAACCAGATTTGACTAAGTCACCAGTGCATATTAATATGACTTATAATTTAGTACCTTTTTATAAAATGTATACGCACCAATTATAATAAACATATATCAACAATAACACCTCAAATCCAAAAAGCTAAAATGATAGATTTTGACAATAAAGTAATATTTATCCACATTCCCCGTTGCGCTGGTACAACAATCGAAAAAGCATTTACTGGCCATGATTACTGGAAAATCAATGCTCCTTTCAAACATGCCCCTGCCAGCATTTACAAATCTTTTTATAAGGAGGAATGGGATGAGTACTACAAATTTTCAATTGTTCGGAATCCTTTTGATCGTTATCGCTCCATGTGGAAATACAGTAAGGAGTATTGTTTAAGAAAAAATAAAAGAGATGAGATTGAGCTGGACCGCTATCAAAAAGCTTTCGGACACAGAATCGTTCTGGAACAGCAGTTAAACCTTAACGGCTATGGCATTCACTCTCAGTTTATAAGAAAACAAAAAAAGTTCCTCAATAATCAAGTATACGGAAACTATCTAAACGAACAACTTGACGACATTTTCTTATATGAAAACCTCTCAAATTGCTTTGATACATTGAAACAAAAATTTCCTAATCTTAATCTAAACTTTGAACAATTGGAGTCTTCACCAACTAAAAAACCTAAACTGTCATTGAAAGCAGAAAAGATCATCCGGAGAATATGTAAAAAAGATTTTATTGAATACGGATATTCACAAGAAGAAACCAGCTAATTCAATATGCCATCTTCCACACCACTTATTTCCATAATTACACCATCCTTTAACCAAGGTAAATATCTTGAACACACGATCCAATCGGTGCTCAACCAAGACTATCCTAATCTCGAATACATCATTATTGATGGCGGAAGCACCGATAACTCGGTAGAGATAATAAAAAAATACGAATCGCAACTGACGTACTGGGTTAGTGAACCAGATCGGGGACAAACCCACGCACTGAATAAAGGTTTTTCTAAGGCCAAAGGCGATATCACCGCTTGGCTAAACTCTGATGATTTTTATGAGGATAATTGCCTAAAGCGAGTCTCATCCATTTTCAACAAATCTCCAGATACAGACATCATCTGTGGACATTCACGGACTTTAAATAGTGACGGAAGCAGAGGAGTGATCCTGAAAACCCGGCAGCCTCATTTATATCCCTTGATTCACCACGCAAGGTTAATGAAAAATGAAATACCTACTGTAATTCCCCACCAACCCTCAGTTTTTATGAGAAAAAAAGTAATGAATACGGTCGGTAAATTGGATGAATCGCTACACTACAGCATGGATTATGATCTATGGCTACATTGCATTGAGCGTCGCTTCAGGTTCGAAGTCTTAGATGAAGTTCTTTCTAACTATTTATTTCATGATAGCTCGAAGTCCAATCAAGGGTGGGATGCATTTATGGAAGAGTGGACTCTGGTTTCCCGACAGCATAAAGACAAATTTTCAACTTGGAAAAAATTACAGATCGAAGCGTGGTGGATTTGGACAAGGTACGTTAAATACGGTTTTAAAATTGCAGAACGAGAACTTCGTAAAACCATGAAAAATGGCAGCTGTTAGAAAACTGGAAACTAATCCTGAGTTGTTCTTTCTTGATGCTTAATTGAGCTCAGGGCAGCTACCGAGCACACATTGCTGTAATGGAGTACATTTATGAAAACTTCCGTATTAATTAACAATTATAATTATGCGCCCTATGTTGCTGAAGCCATACAAAGTGTGGTCAACCAGACCAATGTCCCCGACGAGCTGATTATTGTCGATGACGGCTCCTCCGATGGGTCAGTTGAGGTGATCCGAAAACATATCGCTGATATCCCCTATGCGAAACTGATCGTGACGAAAAATAAGGGACAACTCTCTGCGGTGAATGAGGGTATTATGGCCTCAACGGGCGATCTCCTCTTTTTTCTTGATTCCGATGACTGCTACAACCCCGAACACATTGATAACTGTCTCAATGTGTTCAATGACAAACCACATATCGGTTTTATCTACACTTCACACGAGCGTATCGGAAAAGATCAGTCCGTTCACCACACTTTTTCTCAATCCAGACAACTTGGAGTTTGTGTTCTGACTACCCGTTTCCACCATGCTTATTTGGGTTCCATAACCTCGACCATGGCGATTAAGCGAAAATATCTCACACCGCTTTTTCCGATTAACGAAACATTTTATACCACCTGGAAAACGCGGGCCGACAGCGTATTGACCTGGGGAGCGGGACTAACGGGTGCGTGTAAATATTTCCTCAAGGAACCCTCGGTGCTTTATCGCATTCACAAAACCAACCATTTTACCGGAACGTTTAAAAACACGCTGTATGATCAAATCAGTTATAATCTGGCCTCTGAGCAAATCATTAATCACATGTGGCAAAAACTGAATTACAGCAACCTTCTGGCCTATAGCAGCCTACTAGAATTTTCATCTATTGAACGTCCTACAGCTGGTGAGCTTCGCGGATATATTAAACTCTTTGAAATGGCAGGTCTGCCACTTCGAAAAAGAACCTCGCTGGCCTTTCGACTGTATAAAAAATACCGAAAAAACCGCCGCGGCCTAAAAAACTAATCAGCGATGCTTTCGGAAAACGGCCCGCAGAACCTGTCGAAAGCATTTTAATGTCCTTCTATATTCCGGAAAATAGGCATAGCGCACCAGATGGTCCTCATGCTTTTTCTTCCACTTATACTTCATATGTGTGGTAAGTCCTGAAATGTCGAAATAAGCCAAAATCTGATCAATCTTCAAATAGGTTGGTTGAGCTTCACGGAATACCCGGATAAAAAACTCCAAATCGGCAACAATTTTATACGAAGTGTCATAATGGCCACACTGTTCAAATAGGCTCTTCGCGATATAGGTGCTTTGGTGCGGTAAACAGGATTTCATAAAAAAATCGAGAGCAAGCTCGTTAGGTGCAATACGATCAAAGGCATCACTACCATCACCCGTCATATTTCCCACAATCAAATCATGTGCAGGGGCCTGAGCCACAGTGGCCAGTACATCCGGCCCGGAAAATCGGTCGCCGCCGTTCATAAAAATCAAATAATCTCCAGATGCCTGTTCAATCCCCTTATTCATGGCATCATAAATTCCATCATCGGATTCAGAGATAAAGACACGCATGTTTTCGTGGTAAGACGCAAGAATATCTACTGTTCCATCGGTCGATCCCCCGTCAACGACGATCCACTCATACGCTCCATAGGTTTGGCTGATAACACTCTCACACGTTGCAGCAATGCCGTTTTTTTCATTGAAGCAAACTGTAATGATCGAAAACGTTGGATTGGATTTCATATAACCTTCTTACCCTTCAGTACCGAAATAATTACATGGTGAAAAAGTTTATGTCCAAATACGTTTTAATGTCGATTCTTCCATGTAAGTAGTGTTCATTATTTTCACTTGAGTCACAAAGTATCAAGCTGACCAAAATGAGCCAAACTAGGAAAATCAAGATGCCAGTCCATTTAATTATTGCCACACACACCACCCGGCATCTTGAAGCCGTACTGAAAGGAGCTTCACTTCTTTCCCCACGTGCAGATACAATTTCACTCACCTGCGATGTTTCTGACCCCGAGATCAGCAACCTGACAACAACCTCGGCGCAATTGTTCGGAATTGAAATTCTATATACTCAGCGCAAACACCATGGAATAGCCCGGCCCGCTCAAACCCGCAATAATGCGTTGCGTGCTTTGATGGACCATGGACATACCTCCGGACTTTTAGTTTTTTTGGATGGCGACATGATCCTCTGCCCGGGCGCCCTGAATCGGCATCTCGAGCTGGCAAAAACCTATGCGGTTATTGCCGGTGAACGGCTGAACCTCACCGAGGAAGAGACCCCCGAGTTCAGCCGAAACCTGATCAAAAAAAATGGCTACGCCACCATTCATGCACCGGAGGAAATGAAACGCCTGAAACGCGTCGATCGGAAGCGGAAAGAACACCTTTTCTTTCGCCGGTTCGGACTCGCCAAACCAATGAAACCGAAGATCACCGGTTGCCATTTTTCCTTTCGCTTCGAGGAGCTGATAAAACTCAATGGATTTGATGAACGCTTCATGGGCTACGGCGCAGAAGATGATGACCTTGCGCGAAGAGCCCACAAAGCCAGGTTAAAATATACAACTGCCGCGCAAAAGATCCTAGCCTATCACCTCTATCACCCCACTCGTTCCGTTGGCAGCTGGAAACACAACGATGGGCCACGCGTTCTTCAGAATGAACCCTGGCAGGTTCGCTGTGAGCATGGAATCGCAAATCCACTTCCTCAGCACGAACCGATCACAGAAACCCTTGCACCATAGCAGCAGTCCGATTTCGGATTGCACGCAACCCGCACTCCACCCAAGACAGAACTAAAGAAGTTCCCCGCTGGCTAGGCGTAACAAATATTGCCCATAATGGGTTATTCTGCATGCATTGCCCATTACCCTCAGTTGATCCTCGTCAATATAGTTCAGGCGAAATGCAATTTCCTCGATGCAGGAAATGCGAAGTCCCTGCCGCTTTTCAATCGTCTCGACATAGCTGGAGGCCTCATGCATCGCATCATGCGTTCCCGTATCCAGCCAGGCAAACCCGCGCCCAAGGTTCTGAACATTCAATTCACCCCACTCCAGATATTGCTTTACGACATCTGTAATTTCGAGCTCCCCACGCGGCGACGGGGTCAGATTTTCAGCAATTTTAATCACACGCCCATCAAAAAAGTACAGGCCCGGAATGGCATAGTTCGATTTCGGTTCAGTCGGCTTTTCCTCAATCGACAACGCTCTGCCGGAAGAATCAAACTCCACAATGCCGTACTGCTCCGGATCAACCACCTGATAGGCAAAAATGGTGCCCCCTTTCTCCCGAGATGCCGCCGTTTTCAAAATATCACGAAAGCCCTGCCCATAAAAAATATTGTCCCCGAGAACCAACGCGACCGAATCATCCCCGATAAAATCCTTTCCAATGATGAATGCCTGCGCCAATCCATCAGGACTCGGCTGTTTGGCATAGCTGAATTGCATCCCGATCTGCGACCCGTCTCCCAGCAGCTCTTCAAACATCGGCAAATCATGCGGCGTGCTGATGATCAGCACTTCACGGATCCCGGCCAGCATCAGAGTGGACAACGGATAGTAAATCATCGGCTTGTCATAAACCGGAAGCATCTGCTTGCTCACCACTTTGGTCAGCGGATAAAGCCGCGTTCCCGAACCGCCTGCTAAAATTATACCTTTCATATAGAAACCCCGTTTCGGGTGTTAAACTTTAAGGGTTAGGTTTTAGGGATTTTATGAGTCCGTGCAGCATTCGGGAAATGGATTCTGCCTGCTCATTCAACTTCTCAAATGCACCTGATTCTAAATAACCAATTCGACTCCCGATCAAAAGTTGGGTTCTAACTTCTGCACATGATCCTTTTGCAATATGTAGGAAATGAACAGTTTCTTTTTTAGATTCTCGCTCCATTCCTTCAGCAATATTAGATGCTATAGAAACTCCGGCGCGGCATATTTGATCTTTGAATCCAAAATCTCGGCATTCATTCAATACGGAATAAACCTTTACTCCTAGATCAACCGCGCTCTGCCAGACTTCAAGATTTTCGTATGAATGATAGGCCATTCCTAAATCCTAAAACTTAACACCTAAAACACCTTACTATCCTTTCCCAAGCCGCTCTCCGGAATAGCGGCCCTCCCTCAGCGGGCGCCACCACCAGTCATTATCCAGATACCACTGAACCGTTTTACGAATGCCCGTCTCAAAATTTTCATCCGCCTTCCAACCCAATTCAGTTTCCAGCTTCGTTGCATCAATCGCATAGCGTTTATCATGTCCCGGTCGATCGGCCACAAAACGAATCAGATCGAGGTAGGAACTTTCAGAACGCGGCCGGCATTCATCCAGAATAGTGCAAATGGTTTGAACCACCTCTACATTTGTACGCTCGTTCCGACCCCCAACATTATAGGTTTCTCCCAATTGCCCTTTTTCAACCGCCATCAACAACGCGCGCGCGAGATCTTCAACATAGAGCCAATCACGGATGTTATCGCCTTTCCCATAGATTGGAAGTTCCCGGCCCTCCAGCGCATTAAGAATCATGAGCGGAATCAGTTTTTCCGGAAATTGATAGGGGCCATAGTTATTCGAACAGTTTGTAATCACTACCGGAAGACCATAGGTGTGATACCACGCCATGACCAAATGGTCGCTCGAAGCTTTACTGGCCGAATACGGGGAACGCGGATCATAGGGTGTTGTTTCCTCAAACAACCCTTCTTCATCCAACGAACCATACACTTCATCGGTGGAAATATGGTGAAACCGAAAGTCTTTTTTCCGATCACTGGAAAGTCCTGCCCAATATTCCCGCGCACAATCCAGCATCGTATAGGTGCCCATAATATTGGTTTTCATAAAGGCCGCCGGACCATCGATGGAGCGATCCACATGCGATTCCGCCGCTAGATGCATCACCGCATCCGGCTCGAAATCAGCAAACAGCGACGTCACTTTTTCCTGATCGCACACATCGGCCTGCTCAAACCGATAGCGATCATTCTCCTCAATCTCGTTTAGCGATGCAGGGACACCCGCATAGGTCAGTTTATCGAGATTCAGCACCGCATATTTCTTTTCCTGCACCAGATAACGACAAACCGCCGAGCCGATAAAGCCCGCGCCCCCGGTTACCATTATTTTTTTCAAGCGCTCTCCCCCCCGATAAACTGGCGATTATAGAGCGTGGTATAGAGCTCATTGGTTTCGTACAGATCCTCATGACTTCCGACGCCGCGAACAAAACCATCCTCCATCACCACAATGGTATCGGCCATACGAATCGTCGCAAAACGATGCGCAATCATGAATACGGTTTTTCCCTGCACCAGTTCCTCGAGTGCGGTTTGAATTTTCTTTTCACTTTCGGAATCCAGCGCAGACGTCGCTTCATCCAGAATCAGAATAGGAGCCTGTTTCAGGAAGGCACGTGCAATCGCAATGCGTTGTTTCTGCCCGCCTGAAAGCCGGGTTCCGCGCTCTCCCGCCACCGTTTCATAGCCCTCATCCATTTCCAGGATAAA
>CAKZQV010000073.1 GCA_937141895.1 uncultured Verrucomicrobiota bacterium | reverse complement strand
TTGGGCGACTGCGACGACGCCAACGCAAACATCAACCCGTTCGCGCGTGAAGAGATCGACATGATCGATAACAACTGCAACGGCGAGGTAGATGAGGGGGTCGAGGACGAGGACGGCGACGGATTCAGCTTCCTCTGCGGCGACTGCAACGAGCTGAATCCCAACATCGGGCCCCAGAGCCCGGACGTCTGCGACGGCATCGACAACGACTGCGACGGCCGGGTGGACCAAGACGTGCTCGGCCGCTCCACCTGCGTGAGTTGCGCCGACCTCGACGAGGACGGGTTCGAAGACTGCGCGGGCGACTGCGACGATTCAGATCCAGAGGTGAACCCGCAAGTGCGCGAGATCTGCGACGGCAAAGACAACGACTGCGACGGCCTGATCGATCTCGATCGCTTCACCCTCGAGCCGCTCTGCACCGGACTCGACGCCGGGCCGCGAACGGACGCGGGCGTCGGCTCCTCCAGCGACGCAGGCTCGAGCGACGGCGACACCGACATGGGGCGCCCCGATGGCGGTGTCGCGCCAGACGATCGCTTCACCGACGCCGAGGCGGAAGCACTGGCGGTCGAGTGCGGCTGCTCGACCGCCGAGGGCCGCAGGCAGCGCCTAGACCTCGTGAGCGTCGGGCTCGGGCTGCTCATGGTGGCGCTGATCATCGTACGACGCCGAAGGACGGTGACGGGCGTTATGACGCTGGCGCTGGCCGCCGCCACGTTCGCGTGCTCGGGCGTCAACATCGACGGGGAGGAGCTCGAGAGCTTGCTTGCGGACGCCTCGACCGACGCGGATCTCGGAGGTCCTGAGGTCCTTCATGCGGCGTGCGAAGTCGGTCAGACTCAGCGCTGTGTTACTCATGAATTTAATGTAAGCCAGAAGCAGATAGTAGATCATTGCCACCCATACCTGAGCCATGACGGCATTTTTGGAAGTGCCCAGGAAGGTCTTTATCTTGAGGTTCTGTTTGATCCACTTGAAAAACAGCTCGATCTGCCAGCGCTCCTTATAGATTGCGGCGATGGTCGCTGCGGCCAGCTTGAAGTTATTGGTGATGAATTGATAGACCTTTTGCGTTTCCGGATCCTTGAAAACGACCAAGCGCATTTTTTCGGGATATTTTTGGGATGAAACAGTCCCTCGAAGCTCGATGATCCAGTCGGCTTTAACGCCGTTTTTAGCGGGTTTGCTATGCTGTCCGGTAATGCGGTAATCCATGTTGGTTTTTGCGCGGGTCACGAAGAACGCCCCTGTTTTATGGATGGAATGAAGCCATTCGAAGCTGACGTAGGCTTTGTCGATGCAGTAGATGCTGTCCGGTTCGAGCTCAAAAAAGGATTCGGCCGCCTTGACGTCATGGGTTTTCCCGTCGCTGATGTGCACGAAACTCGGAATATGCCCGCTATGATCGAGCTGGCAGTGCAGCTTGATGGCTCCCTTTTGCTTTCGAAAACGAGCCCAGTCGAAAACGCTGAGGCACAGATCGATGGTCGAGGCGTCGATGCTGTAGAGTGGGTTGTCGAACCGGAAACGGTGTTTGGGAGCCAGCGACGCTGTCCGGCGGACCATGGCGTGGAAGAGTGCCTCGAAGACCGCGCAGTCACGCCGTTGCATGCCGTCGGAGATTGTACTGCGCGCCACCGGACGGAGCCCGAGGTGGTAGAGTCGGGGGAGATGCAACTGCAGGCCTCCTTCGATTTCACGCAGCGACTGCTTGCCGGTTGCCTGGGCATAAAGCAACAGGAGGAACTGCTGCCAAGCCTTGAAGGTCTTCGCATAGTGGTCGGCTGCATGCTCTCTGACTGATTTTTCAAACGCATATCTCGGAATGAAGTTGAACAGTTGGTTAAAAACCGTAGGCTTGTAGCTCATGACTCGGAAGCTCCTTGTTTATAGTGTTTTGTGGTGAAACAACTATGCAGGAGTTTTTCCGAGTCGTCTATGATTTCAAATTTTTACCGGACACCAGTGTCTGGAGTTGGTAATTCTACGGTAGAACTAGAGGGCCTACTATGGATAGTGCTTACTGGGTGGATGCAATTCTGGTTTTTACATTCGCTTATATTGGTTTTTTTACTCGATATTTTTTATCGCGCGGTTCATGTCCGTATAGAATACCGCCTATTTATTGCGATTCTGATTCTCTTCTGTAGAGCATTTCACTTGATCAGTTTTCCTCATGCTATTGATAAAGCCATGTCTAATATTCTTTATTTTGAAGTTGGAGTATCTATGGCCACTATTTTGGTGAACAGCTCAAGTAAGTGGCCGAAATTGGTTTATTTAAGTTCATCACTATTATGTTTTATAGCATTTGTAAACTTTGGCGCGGGCTATGGAAATACGTTAAGGCCTATAGGAGCATTCAGCGGAATATTTTTATGCATAGGTTTGTCAAAATATATCTGCTTCCGAGCCCACTCTAAGATCCGGAATTTTCTGCAAATTTTGGGAAAGCAATCTCTTCAGATTTTCATTTTGCATGTGATATTTGCTTCTGGATGCCGAATTCTATTGAATTATTATGGGGTAGATAAGTTCTATCTACACTTAAGCTTGGGCGTGTTTTCAGCTTTTGTTGGAGCTTTTTTTATCTCGCATTTAGATGAACATTTTCTGGGCAAGCGGCTATTTCGATTTCCTATTCACTAGTTACTTTAGCTGAATTTTGAGGATATTCTACGAATGAAATTCGACCGATTGGATTACACGTGTTCATTCATGATACTGCAATTTAATCGATTTTTCCAGAGTTTCAATGGGATGGTTTAGCTATATGCGGGAAAACGGATTTTGAAACCCATCTGGAAAATCAATAAATACGAGTATAAAAAGGCTTGGAATGAAACTCTTTCATTCCTAGACCGATTAGCGCTTAAAACTTGCACTCAGAAAAATATAGATGCAGTTTTAGTTCAATAGTAGGAACTCCTGAATGAAATGTGTATTTCTCATAACCCAGCTGGAATTTGCTGGGGCTCAAAATGCGATGTGTGCAATTGCACGAGGCCTTTCAGCGCGAGGTCATGACATCACGATTATGGGGTTTTATGAGAAAAACTGCTCGGTTCATGAATTTTCCCAGCGGGCAAAAGTGCCGGTCATCAATCTGGGGATGAAAAATATGGGTGCCGGTCGTTTGCAAAACGTGCGTCATCTTTTCTGTGGTCTGGGACGGTTGTGTAAATTACTTCGAAATGAAACGCCGGATGTAGTGCTGACCTTTACCCGATATGCGAACTGGATAGGGCCTTTTGCAGCAAGAAGAGCAAATGTTAATGTATGTATTCCCTCTCAGCGTAATTCCTGGCGGGACGCGGGGTTTCTTTTCTATACAGTCGATCGGATGATTGCAAACAGCCGTTTGGTTCATTGTATGACGACGGTTTCTGAGCAGACCCGGGAATTCTGTGTCAACACGGAAGGTATAAATCCCGAAAAGCTGATAACGATTCATAATGGCGTGAAGTTGGCTAATTTTTCAAAAAACAATGACGAAAAAAAACGCGTTCAAATTCTGAATTCTATAGGCGTTACGAAAGATGTTTTTCGAGTGGTTACTGTGGCCCGGTTCTTTGAGCAGAAGGGCCACCGTTTTCTTGTAGATGCAGTGGCTCGGGTGGATAGTGAACTCCCAGTAAATGTGCGGTTTATCATGGTTGGTGAGGGGCCGCTGCTTGAAGAAATAAAACAGCGATGCGTCACTAAAGGTGTGGAACACCGTTTTATTTTTACGGGTGTCCGAAATGATGTCCCTCAGATTTTATCTGTGGCAGATCTTTTTATTCTGCCTTCCCTGCATGAGGGAATGCCGAATGTCGTGCTGGAGGCTATGGCTTCATCCGTGCCGGTGATTGCCACGGCTGTTGATGGTGCACTGGAAATTATAGATCATGAAGTGGATGGATTTTTATTTCCACCGAAGGATGTCGAAGCATTAGCAACGCAAATTTTACGGTTGGTTAAACATGAAGATTTAAGGAAATCTATTATACATAATGGAAATAAAAAAATAGCATCCGCTTTTGATCAGGAATGCATCACTGAGCGTTATGAACGGCTTTTTGAAGGTTGGATAAATGAAAATTCTAGGCATTAATGTACATGCATTTACCTTGTCCGGCCTCAATGAGTATATCACGGCTATTTCAAGGGATGGCGGACATCACATTATTTCTAACGTTAATGTGCATGCATTCAACCTAGCGAACGGTATGCCATGGCTACGGACATTCTTTAACCACCAATCGGACAAGGTTTTCTGTGATGGCCATGGAGTAATGCTGGGCGCGAGAATGCTGGGGCATCGCATTCCGGAGAAAATTACGTATGCGCATTGGTTCCCCTTATTTTGTGATTTTGCGGCTGACCGCGGGCTGACCATATTTCTTCTGGGATCTAAGCCGGGAATATCTCAATT
>CAKZQV010000072.1 GCA_937141895.1 uncultured Verrucomicrobiota bacterium | reverse complement strand
CAATCCCGATATTCAATTCAAAGAATTGATCGAACGGGTTACAGAAACCATTGAAGATATTTCCGAGGGGCTCGCCCCACCCTACGAAGAACACGCAAATATCGAACTGATTCGCGGCGAAGCAACTTTTACCGGAGACCACTCGATTACGGTGAATGGCCGCAACCTATCCGCCGACCGCATGTTTATTGCCGTCGGCACGCGCCCGCACATTCCTGAAATTCCGGGCCTAGCCGGAACGCCCTTCATGACCAGCCGTGAAGCACTGCGCAATGCCGATTTACCCAAACGTATGATCGTGCTCGGTGCCGGCTACATTGGGTGCGAACTCGGCCACGTCTACAGCTCGGCCGGAACCGACGTCCACTTTATTGTCCGCAGCGAACTGCTTCGCCGCGAAGATCGCGAAATTAAAGAAGAATTTCACCGCGTCTTCTCCACAAACAATACCCTGCACGAAGGCTATACCGCCGAAAAAGTGGAGCACGACGGATCCACTTTTAAGGTCACGCTTCAGCACAAAGACGGCTCAGAAAAAATACTCGAAGCCGAGGCCCTGCTGGTAGCAACCGGTGTCGTCCCCAACACCGATTTCCTGGGATTGGAAAATACCGCCATTAAAATGGATGACGCCGGATTTATTCCCGTCGACGGACAGCTCCAAACCAGCGTTCCCGGCGTTTATGCCATGGGCGACTGCAACGGGAACTATTTTTTCCGCCACACCGTCAACTGGGAAGGCGAATTTCTCATGCGGGTGTTGTTTGAACATCCATCCAATGAGGCCATCGACTACGGTGCCGTTCCGCACGCCGTCTTCACCTATCCCCAGATTGCGGGCGTTGGAAAAACCGAAGATGAACTGATCGAAGAAAACGTCGAATATATTTCCGGGTACTGCCGCTATGAAAATACCGCCATGGGCATGGCCCGACAGGCCGGTCACGGTTTTGTTAAAATCCTGATCGGAAAAAACGACCGCAAAATTCTGGGTGCCCATATCATCGGCGACGAAGCCTCCGACATGCTGCATATGATCATCGCGCTCATGTATAAAAACGGCACGCTCGATGATCTGCTCAACATGATCTACATCCACCCCGCCCTGCCCGAAGCCATACGCGACGCCGCCCGCGATGCCCGCGATCAGTTAAAAAATGACCGTTGATCGGTCTCTGGAAATCATAGGTAGATCCAAAAAAGCTTGTTTCGCTAACGATCATCCCACGATTTTTCGTAATTCACGGAAAATACAAAGCGTCGAAATCACACACCTAATTACTAATTTTAGTAATAATTAGTAGTTATTAGTACATCTACTGATAACCCATTTTCCCACCTTCGGATTTCAGGGTAAGATCGATTTGATCCGATGGATAATAGGAGAAGCGTCGCCCCATCTGCCGTTTGATCAGCAATCCCTTTTCTTCCAAATATTGAAGGTCTGCACGAGCAGTCTGGTAAACAACATCATGCGTATTTTGATAGGCCTTGATCGAATACTCAGCACTTGGATTCCGCAAAGCGTGGCTCAATAGGGATATTTGGCGATGATTAAATTTTAGGGATGATTTCCGTAATACCCCTTCGATCAACTGCAAAGAATGTGTTTTATCCTTAATGTAATCGTGAAGCTCACTAATCGCTTTTTGGATGATGTCTAAGTGATAAATGATGAAATAGGTCAGATCATTTTCATCGGTTTCAGTGTGAAGAAATGCCCTCCCATATTTTGAAGGGGCTTTTTTAATGATGCTGGAAATCGAGATATATTCGACCAGCCAATACTTCTGCTGAAGCATCGACCAATAAAACAGAGCCCGCGCAGTTCGGCCATTTCCATCCAAAAACGGATGATCATAGGCCAACCAGAAATGGAGTATGATCGCCCGAACTACCGGATGGATAAAATATTCCGGAGTCTTGCCGTTTGCGAAATCACACATCGCCTCCATCCGCTTTGGTAATTCTTCGCTCAAGGGGGGGGTATGCAGGACCTCGTTCGACAGATTTTCATAAACACGGACATGATCACTGGTTCTAAACCGGCCCGCATCCGCTGGATTATCCATCGTATCTTCCGTAACGGCGCGATGAATCTCGAAAACGAGTTCCTGAGTTAAAGGCTGTTCCTTAATTTCCCGAATCAATTGCATGGTCCGATAATTATTCAGAATCATCTGCTCGCTTTTATCCCGCGGAGCTCGATGTTCACGCAGCATCTCTTTTGCATCTTTCCTCGTGGTTGTAGCCCCTTCCAGCTGGCTGGAAGTAATCGCTTCCTCCGTTAAAGAATGTAAAAGATATCGGTTTCTAGTCTGAGGATTCGCTAACCCTTCGTCCGGCATTTCAATCCGGCCTCCCGCATCCTGATCAATATGGTGGAGAATTTCTGGAATTGGGTCGGGTTTAGAAAAAACGAAATGCTCGTGGAGTGTGCTAATCAATGAATCCAGGTTTTTTATCTGCTTCTGTCGAGCACTCTTTAGAGCAAGCCACCATTTTTCATGCGTGTATCCTTTCGGCGGATCTAAACGCCTGAGCTTATCCCAGTGAATGTACTCTCCTCTATAAGAAACCTCTGTATGCCATAAGACATCTCTTACTGAATCAGGACTACCATCAAAGTAATTCTCAAGTATTTCACGCCAAACCGGTGGGGTTGCTGGAATTTTCATAGTGATTACCATTTATTACTAATTATTACTAAATTTAGTAATAATGGAGGTCTCACATATACACAACTACTAATTTTAGTAATAATTAGTAGTTGTTAGTATTTAGCCGAAACCCATGATAAAGGCCTGTTTGGGCGTCAGCGCTGCAGGTTGATCAGTACACGGCGTTTCAATTGCGCCTTCAACATTCCGGCAATTTTTTCGTTCAGTTGGTCGAGGCCGACTTCGTCGACCATGTCCTCCAGCGCATTCGGTTTCCAATCATTGGAAAGCTTCTTCCAGACCTTGGAACGTTTTTCCATGGGATATTCTACGGAATCGATGCCGATCAGCCGAACGCCGCGCAGGATAAA
>CAKZQV010000071.1 GCA_937141895.1 uncultured Verrucomicrobiota bacterium | reverse complement strand
TAAGGATCCTGAAAAACCATCTGCACTTCCTGACGATAGGGTTTCAGTGCGGTTCCTTTGAGCGATGCCACATCGATGCCCTTGAAATCCATTGTTCCGGAGGACGGGTCCGTGATCCGGATGATCGCTTTACCCAGCGAACTCTTCCCGCAACCGCTTTCACCCACCAGACCGAAAATTTCGCCGGGTTTGATGTTAAAGGACACGTCTTTTACCGCATGGACGGCTTCAGCGCCCTTGCCATAGATGACATTTAGTTTTTCGACTGTAAGCAGGTTTTCCATAGGCTCACTTTGCAAAATATTGCAGAGCAAATTGATTACTGCCCTGCCGTAATTTAATTATTTTGCTCATCATCATTTTGCTACACTTTTTTCGGGTTCAAACGCGGAACGGCCGCCATCAGTTTTTTTGTATACTCATGCTGAGGATGATCGAGGACCTGTCGGGTTTTACCCTCTTCAACAATTTTGCCGTTCTGCATGACGCAGACCCGGTCGGCCAGATCCGAAACTATCCCCAGGTTATGGGTAATCATCAGCGTCGACAGCCCGACCTTGTCACTCAGCTCTTTCAAAAGATTCAGAATCTCGCGCTGCACGGTGACATCAAGCGCGGTCGTCGGCTCGTCAGCCACCAGCAGCTCCGGCGAGCAGGCCAGCGCCATAGCAATCATGCAACGTTGCAGCTGACCGCCGCTCATTTCGTGAGGATAAGCTTTGTCCAGTCTGGCCGGAAGATGAACTAGATTGAGCAGCCGCGCGATTTCAGCTTTCCGATCCACATCGTGACGATGGAGCTTCAACGCCTCCTCAATCTGCCAGCCAATCGTATAAACCGGATTAAAGGAAACCATCGGCTCTTGGAAAATATAGGAAATCTGACTTCCGCGAATTTTACGCAGCTCGGCATCATCGAGATCGAGCATGTTCTGGCCGCCGAACTGAACTTCGCCACCCGCATACGTCGCCTGACGCGGAGCCAATCTGGTCAGCGATAAAGCACTGATACTTTTTCCGCTGCCCGATTCGCCAACCAAAGCCAGCGTTTCACCGTGGGCAATCGAAAACGATATGCCGTCAACCGCTTTAACCAGACCATCGCCGCGCCCGAAATGAACGCTCAGATCTTTCACTTCTATGATGGGTGTCGCTTCGCTCATTTTTGATTTCCGATTTTTGGTTGCTGATTTTCGGAACTCAGGCGGCATTGGCCTTCATATGGAGAAGGCTGTCGCAGACCCATCATTCTAAATTCTAAATTCAACATTCAAAAATACCCTTAGTCATTGAGTCGCGGATCCAGAGCGTCGCGCAACGCGTCGCCTAAAAGGTTGAAGGCCAGCACCAACAGGAACAGAGCAATCGTCACAAAGGTCATTTCCCACCACATGCCCTGCCAGAGGCGCATACGGGCATTGTTAATCATCAACCCCCACGAGGGTTGATCCTGCACACCGATGCCAAGGAAACTAAGAAAAACTTCGGTGCCTACAGCCGCCGGAAAACGAAGCGAAAAGGTCACAATGATGATATGGGAAATGTTAGGTAGAATATGCTTAAACATGATGCGCCCGGAGCTGAGGCCCAGCGCTTTGGCCGCCTGCACATAGGTTTGTTCTTTGTGTTTCATTACCTCGCCGCGAATTAGACGGCAGATGCCAACCCAGGTCGTCAGGCCGATGCCGAGGTAAATGCCCAGCAGTCCCTTGCCCACCACCATCGCGATGGCCAGAATAAACAACAGACCGGGCATGGAGGCAAAAGTGGAATAGAGCCAGACCACAACGTCATCTACTTTTCCGCCGAAATAGCCCGCAATGCAGCCGAAGAACACCCCGATGGGAATGGCGATGAGCGAAGTAATGATGCCGACTTTGTATGCAATACTGACGCCTTGAATCAGTCGGGACATGACATCGCGCCCCAGCCCGTCGGTCCCCATCCAATGTTTGGAACTCGGTGGCTGGAACTGCATATCCAGATCCGTCTTCTGATAAGCCGGTGTGATATCCCGAAAATCATGAACCTGATAGACGATCTCACCATAGATGGCCAACAGCGTGAAAATGACCACCAATCCAAGACAGACCATGGCCATCCGGTTCTTTTTCAACCGCCGCCAGGCATCGCCCCATAAACTGTTTGATTTTTCAGCCATTATTTTTATTTCAGTTTCACGCGCGGATCAGCCGCGGCATAGCAGATGTCCGTCAAAAGATTTGAGACCACAAAAAGCAGCGCACCGATGAGTACGATCGCCCGAACCACATCGATATCAGCCGAAAGAATGGCATTGATACTGAGATAGCCAAGCCCAGGAATTCCAAAGAAACTTTCGAGCAGCAGCGAGCCGGTGTAGAGAAAGGGAATGGCAATGACCACATTGGTAATGATCGGAATCATGGCATTTTTCAACACATGAACAAAAAGAACGCGCGGCTTGGATACGCCCTTGGCGAATGCGGTGCGAACATAGTCCTTATACATCTCGTCGAGCATGATGGTGCGATAAAATCGGATATTCGAGCCCAGTCCACTGATCACCCCAATGAGTACCGGCAGGAAAAGGTATTTGACCGACTCGTAGCCCCACACCGGGAACCATCCGTTTTTGTACGCCAGAAAATATTGTCCGGCCACAATGAACACCAGATAGTTGATGCTCATAAGCGCCACAGAAAAAATCACCAGAAAACGGTCGATGAAGGCATCGCGAAAATATGCGCAGACCAGCGAAAGGCTGATCGAAACCACCAGGCCGATGATAAAGATCGGAATGGTAAGTGAGAGCGACGGCAAAACGCCGTCCCGAAGGAGTTTGGCCACCGGTTGTTTAAAGCCTTCGGAATAGCCCATATCACCGCGAAGAAGCTGGCGGATGTAGAACGTCAGCTGTGAATCAAACGGGTTGCGATTAACCCTTCGTAACTTCAACTTCTGAATTTCGAGTGTGTTTTCCAAGGTCTGGAAACCGGCGTCTCCTCCGTTGAAGCGGACTTTCGTACTTTTCCAATCTGTGGAAGAAAGGGGCTCGCCCGCCAACGTACCTTCACCGCGAAAACTGAGGGTCCAAATAAACTCATCTTCAGCACCGAGTTCAAATGCGAGAGGATTAATAGACGCGTTTGGCTGAAGGGTTACCGTTCCGGCTTCTGCCGAATAAACAGCGTTCGACCAGTTGCGCCAGCGCCCGGCCCCAGCGGACAAATCAAGATCTTCATACGCTCGGCTCTTCGCCCGTGTTCCAAAAAACAACGGTTTATTGAGCCCGCGCTGTTCATCGAAATTCTCCAACGTCTGGAGCGAAACCTTTTTACCCAGCGCAATGGCCGCCAGATCGCCACCGACCACATTAAAGAGAATAAACGTCAGAAGGATGACCCCCAGCACAGTTGGGA
>CAKZQV010000070.1 GCA_937141895.1 uncultured Verrucomicrobiota bacterium | reverse complement strand
CGACGTAGCACCCAAAATTAAAATATTTTTCATAACAACTTCCTTAATAAACCATGGAATACACCGAGTGCTTTGAGTTCAATTCCTCTGTGCTCTCTAGCGAAGCGGTGGTTAAATATTTAATACATAGCTCTTAATTCCATGGTTAGATTTACCCCGTTATCCCAATACGTTTAGATTGCAGCGATGCAAATTTGGTTTCCCCTTCGTTCAGCATGGCGATAGCCTGACGAAACTCATCGGCATTGGGATAGGTTTTTTCGAACATCGCGGCATCCATACGCGAATCCTTGGCCAGATAAAGCCGGCCGCCATAATCCGCCACCATGGCATCGAGTTCTTTGAACAATTCCATAGCTTTTACAGAAATGGGGAAATCAAGCGCGAGGGTATAGCCCGCCATGGGGAACGACATAAAACTGTCCTGCTCACCGAACAGTTTGAGCACGGCCAGGAAAGAGCCCAGCCCACTCTCCGTAATCCGCGTCAGAATCTTCCGCATCCCTTCACGGCCCGCCTCCTTGGGGATCACAAACTGATACTGGGTAAACCCGCGTTTTCCGTAAATCCGGTTCCAGTTATCGACCGCATCGAGCGGATAAAAGAAACTGTTATAGTCCACCACATTCGTATGCGTTCCCGGCCGCGTCTTGTTGTAGTAGGCACAATTAAAGGCCTTCATGCTCAGCGGATTCAGGGCAAAATTAGGAAAATCAATCGGCACACCGAGCTTTAGCCCTTTTTTAGCCGCCAGCGGTTTTGCGCGCTGGGCCTGCTCGATCAGGTCGGTTTCCGATGCATGTTCTCCTCGCATCAGAATACTGCGACCTAACGAATCACCTTTAGCCAGACAATCAATCCAGGCCACGGAATAGGTCCAGTTATCAGACGCCTCAAAGCCATCCATGATTTCTTCCAGATTGGACGCGCGAACGGTTTCCTCCTTGATGTAGGCGGTTTCGATTTTACGCAGGCGGAAGGTGGCATTAAGAATAATGCCGCTCAACCCCATGCCCCCGACCGTTACGTTGAAAAACTCAGCATTCTCCGTCGGCGAACAGGTAACCACCGAACCGTCATTTCGCATGACCTCCATCGACTGAATATGCTGCCCAAACGAGCCATCTACATGATGATTTTTACCGTGTACGTCGGCAGCGATTGCTCCGCCCACGGTGATGAGCTTGGTGCCCGGTGTTACCGGAAGAAACCAACCCCGAGGCACAAATACATCCAGAATTTCAGCAAGCAGTACCCCTGCCTGACAGCAGAGCTCCCCGGTTGTAGCATCAAAAGATAGAAATTTGCTAAACCGCCGCGTCAACAGAATTTTATGCTGCAGCGAGGCATCGCCATACGACCGGCCGTTACCAAAGGCAATCACCTCACCCGGCTGTTCCAGCTGACGTTTCAGCTGCTCTGTGGTATCAAAGCCGTTTACCTCGGCCTCGATGACCGGATAGTTTCCCCAATCAGAAATCTTACGCATGGACACCTCATTCGCGACTTGTTCAATTGCGCTGTACCATATACATATTTCCCTATGAAAACAGTAGAAATCATCTGTCGGAATTGCGGGGCCGACACCCTGCTGCAACGCGAAGCCATCTATGACGAGTTTACCAAAACCGGTGAAAAGTTGTGCTGTGCCGCATGTGGATTTGAATACGCCACGGAAGAAGAGGTGCCATATAAGAAAAAATCCGCCGAACCCGTCATTTTCACCGAGGCCGACCGCTCAGCAAAAGTTGAAGTATTTGACGGAGATGAAAATGCCGCGCTCTGCCGCTACTGCGCAAACTATCTCGTAAATCCCTTCACCCAGTTCTGCTCTTTGCATAAAAAAGAAGTTCAGGCCACCGACACCTGCGGCCAGTTCGAAAAAGCCGAAGAAAAAGAGATCGCGGACGACCTACTTTAGTCCTTTGGAGTGCGCAGGCGTGACTGCGCTTTTAAACCGAGGGTGGGGAAGGCTGTCCTCAGCCGTCCGCCAGCACAAGCAAAGCCATTCCACCGCGGCCTGGCTGGCCGCCCTGGACGGGGTCGAGGACAAGAACCTGATCGTCGGCTT
>CAKZQV010000069.1 GCA_937141895.1 uncultured Verrucomicrobiota bacterium | reverse complement strand
GACGTTTTCGGAATTCATGGCATCGCCGCCCTCTGGGGAGCCATTGGCCTGACGTTTGTACTGCGACCGGGCACCATCGATGTTTCCCTCGGCCATCAGCTGTGGGTTCAGGTCGAAGGCTGTCTCGTGAGCCTGGCGTATTCGGGCATCATGACCTTCATCCTCATCCTCCTCGTTCAGAAAACGGTTGGATTCAAAATGGATGAAGACGAAGAACGGGCCGGTATGGACCACAGTCTGCACTCCGAACGCGGCTACGGTTTGCTTAACCTCAATTCATAAATGAATGGTGTTAAGTTTCAGGTTTTAAGAGTTAAGCCGTCGATGGCCAGCTCTTAAAACCTAACCCCTTAAAACATAAAACTATTCCAGAGGAATTCTCATGAAACTCATTACAGCCATTATTCAGGAAGACAAACTCGACGAGGTCCGTGAGGCCCTTACGGCCGCCGAAATCGGACGCGTCACTGTAACGCGCGTGGATGGCCACGGACGGCAGGAAAGTACCGAAATTTATCGCGGTCATACTGTCGCCCCGAACCTGATCCCCAAAGTGGAAATCAAGATCGGGGTAAACGAAGATTTCGTTGAGTCCGCGATTGAAGCCATCCTCAAATCCGCGCGCCACGGTGAAGGCGGCAAGGTCGGTGATGGCAAGATCTTCATCACCCCGCTCGAAGAGTGCATTCGCATCCGCACCGGCGAGCGCGGCTCCGAAGCCATCTAACCCCCATACCCAATTGGGCTATGATAAAGGAGTCTCCACGCGGAGGCTCCTTTTTTAATCCCTTCTTCGGAACACAAATGTAGGCTGCGCAACAGATATGTCGCAATCCCTCTTGTTTTACGGTCCGCTCGCTACCCCTGCTGTTCCCTTGAAAAAGGCATTCTCCACCAGGGCAATCACTTGGAAAATAATACGTAGTCAGTACTACATATTTTGGCATATCTCGTGCAGCCCCAAGCGCTTCAAGTTTTGTTTAGTCCCGGTTAGAGCAGAGGTTATGGCAGCCCGCCCTGCCCGGAACTATGAGGATGCAACACGAATAGGAGAGAGAGATGCCAATTGGAAAGAAAGTGGCCGCAACGGTCACTTTCCTGACGGGGTTATGCCTGTCTGGAACAGCGATGGCCGCAGAGGTGGATGCTGCGGAGGAACTGGCAAGTTCATCAAATACCCTTTTCATTCTGCTGGGAGCAGTCATGATTCTTGCCATGCATGGCGGATTTGCATTTTTGGAAGTCGGCTCTGTTCGACGAAAAAACCAGGTGAATGCGCTGAATAAAATACTCTGCGAGTGGGGGTTTTCTACCATTGCATACTTTCTGATCGGCTATCCGATCGCCCGGGGTATTTCTTTTTTGGTTCCGGTGGAGGAAATGACCGCGAACCACGGGTTCGAGTATGTGAAGTTTTTCCTTCTGCTCGGGTTCGCGGCATGCATTCCCGCCATTATTTCCGGCGGCGTGGCAGAACGCGCAAAGTTCTGGACGAACTCTCTCGCCGGCGGAATTTTTGTCGGGCTCGTATATCCCTTGATTGAGGGCATGACCTGGGGCCGCTTCAGCAACGGCCTCAGCGGCGCAGAAGGATGGCTCGCGAATATGTTTCACGCACCGTTCCATGACTTTGCCGGATCCGTGGTGGTTCATGCCACCGGCGGATGGCTGGCCCTGCCCGCGATCATGTTACTGGGCGCTCGCCTGAAACGCTATGATTCCAACTCCATTAAGGTGAGCTCCATTCCATTCCTCGCACTGGGAAGCTGGATTCTTATTGTGGGCTGGTTCGGATTTAATGTGATGAGTGCCGGCCAGCTTGACGCCATGTCCGGCCTAGTGGCTATCAATTCGCTCATGGCGATGGTGGGCGGAACGATTGCCGCAATGGCGATCTCTAAAAACGATGCCGGTTTTGTACACAACGGTGCGCTGGCTGGACTGGTTGCGGTCTGTGCCGGTTCGGACCTCTATCATCCGGTTTGCGCCGCCGTTGTCGGCGCCTTTGCGGGCGGCATCTTCGTCTATATGTTCGAGATCGAAACCGAGAAATGGAAGATCGATGATGTACTCGGTGTCTGGCCGCTACACGGAATCTGTGGAGCCTGGGGCGGTATCGCAGCGGGCATCTTCGGCCAGGAAGCCCTGGGCGGAAGGGGCGGAGTGTCTTTTTTCTCGCAGTTGATTGTAACCGCACTCATCGTCATCATCTGTCTGGTTGCCAGCACGGTCGTCTATGGACTGCTTAAAATCACCGTGGGGATCCGGCTGAACCATCATGAAGAACTGCGCGGATCCGACCTGACGGTGCACATGATTGAAGCCAACCCCGAAGAGGCGATGTAGGAACTCAGGTTTAAACTTCAGGTTTTAAGTTTTAAGCCGATGCAACAGCCCTCCTTAAAACTTAACCACTTAAAACCTAAAACTGCACAAAAGGACCTTTTGTTATGAAAATGATTATTGCTGTTATTCAGCCTGAAAAACTCGACGATGTGAAAGATGCGCTTTTTAATGCCGAGATATGCAAAATGACCGTCAGCCGCGTACGTGGTTGCGGAACCCAGATGGGTTTCACCGAACATTATCGCGGGCAGGTACGATCCGTAAATCTGCTTGAAAAAATCCGCATTGAAATTGCCGTGAACGATAAGTTTGTGAACGAGACCGTTCAAGCCATTGTGAAAGGCGCCAAGAGCGGAAGCATCGGAGACGGTAAAATCTTTGTGATGCCCATGGATGAGTGCATCCGGATCCGCACCGATGAAACCGGCGACGATGCCATCGGCTGAGCTTCAGCCCATGGAACCGGAAAAGGGCCGTCAGAAATGACCGCCTTTTTTTGTGACCGCCCAGAGGCCCGAAATCATAAGGTTTCCAATCCTTAGATTTTTCCGATCTCCCCGTCCTTATTGAGGATGCAGAAACCCGGAAAATGAAAAAAGTGTCTTTCAAAGGACTTCTTCTCTTGCGGAAAGGCTGAAGAATCTTCTATACCTAATGGAAAGGTGCCTGCTTCGCCGGACGTCGGAGAGGACATCTGAATGACAGCTACACCAAAACAAGGAGAAGTACATGGCAGCAGCAACTAAAGGCGATATCATCGCTAAAATAGCAGACGACGCGGGGATCACCAAAGTTCAGGCGAAAGCCGCTCTCGAATCTCTCGTTGCACAGGCGTACAAAGGCGGAAAATCCAAAGACGGATTCACCATCCCCGGCATTGGCAAAATCACTAAGTCCCGTCGTAAAGCACGTAAAGGCCGTAACCCAGCCACCGGCGAAACCATCAAAATCGCCGCCAAAACCATTGTTAAAATCAAAACCGCAAAAGCCTGTCAGGACGGAATTGTTCCGCCGAAAAAATAAACAGCGCATTTCTGGTTAAAATCAAAAAGGAGCCAACCGGCTCCTTTTTTTGTGTCTTATTACCAGATGGGTTTATTTGATTCAGACTTTACTGCGCAGCAGGTGGGAGATTGGTCGTTGTTCACTCTCAATCAACCTGCGCCATGATTTTACCGTATCGCCCGCATCTTGCGGGCTCCACGGTCGCCAGAGTTCTCGCCCTATTCCCGCGGTGCCAAACGCTACTTATCCGATTTGGAAGGAAAAGCTTAAATCCGAATTGACCCACGACACCGTAATGTCGTAAACATCTCGGTCTTCATTGACATAGCCAATGTAGCTCAGTTGGTAGAGCAATTCACTCGTAATGAATAGGTCATCGGTTCGACTCCGATCATTGGCTCCACTCCTTACCTAGCAAATACCCATATAATAAAGCCGTTATGTAAAAGTGGGTGTTAGAACTGTTATCTCTCGTTGGCTTGTGGTGGAACTGTCTGCTCACACTTAATGCCACAATAAGCCACAATGATTATATAGCCCGTACTATGTGCGATTACGCCCCTCTGCATTGGCATTTAACCAAAACTGTATGGGCGGAAGCCTGTTTATAGACCACGAAGGCATATGATCCCGTTTTATGGGCATTTTGTGGCGGTGCATGATGAAGAAATTGCGTCTTTATTCCATAAATTGCCCTGTTTTCTCCTGAAATCCGCATAAATATTTAAAAGGAGAATGTTATGAGCGAGTTTAACAGGCTGTTTCGTGAAATGATGGATGGCATTGGTACTAAGGGACAAAATTTTGATAATTGGAATCTTCAGCAGGTGGGCTTGAAGAAAAGGAAATATGTATCTGCCCCCAAAAAAGTACCTTTGACACACTCAGATGAGCCGCAAGCGGCAGGCTTAGAGCTTTTTTTCGAGCCACTTCACATCCATTTTAAGCCGCCCGATCTCTTCGTAAAGTGGCGCAGTAAGCTCTTCTTCTGTTTTGGCCTGTTTCTTTTTCCCCGAAGAAAAAAGCTCCGGGGCATTTGAAAGCAACTGCTTCTTCCAGTTCGAGATCTGATTCGGATGAACCTGATATTCCGATGCCAATTCGTTGAGCGTCTTTATACCCTTGATGGCTTCGATCGCCACCTTGGCCTTAAACTTATCCGTAAATGTTCTTCGTTTTCTTCCCATTTCCATGCGTCCTTTCGTACCATATTAAGGACGCAGATTCCACTTAAGCCGGTGGTCCTAAAATTGGGGTTAAGCGCAGATAGGCTCATAGTAAATTCGGTTTTAAGTGTTAAGTTTTAGGTTTTAAGTAGCTGATTTCAAGCTAAGCCAATCTAAAGTAAGCGGGAAACGCACCGACCGGTAAAAATGTGCATTTAACTACGCAAGCGAAACTTACAACAAACACGCTCCATTTAAATAAGCGGGAGTAAGCTAAAAGTAAGCGGAAAGTAAGCTAAATTTCTTACCTCAAAACGCCAATCAACTTCCATTGAGATCGAAAAGCTTTCTCACCTGTCGATTACCAACCAAACCCGATAATCGCCTATAATCAGATGCGTTACGACGAAGACGACCGGCCGGAATTGCAGGACATATTCTTTCACGAGCGGCAAAATTCCGAATAGTTGACTCTTTTGACCGAATACTCAAATGGGCGGTCTTCCAAACATCAGAAGGAATCAACGCTTCTGTAGCAAAGTCATCCGCTTCCGTCTCTCGTTTATCCTTGGACTTCCCTGCAGTAGTATCATCGAAAAATGCATCTTCACCGTTATTATCCAAGTGCAGTGCTACATGAGCCAATTCATGAAATAGGGTAAACCAAAAATTGTCCAAACGATCATGTCGCAAGGTCAGCCCAATCATAGGCCGTCCGTCCGGCATTTGAATTGCAGCCCCATCAAGATAGGTTTGATCTAGGTGACGTTCAAAAACTAGTGGTATTCCTGCTTTAGCCAGAAACTCTTTGGCCAGTTTAGGCCCTTCATTTAAATAACTCAGCGACGCCAGTTCCCGAAGAAAATCCATATCCACGGTGCCTTTATGGTATTCTGCCACCTTTTCCTGCTGAGCGAGTGTTACGACGCGGATACGCCAAGCCATCAACGCATGCGCGTCACATTTGGAATCAATACGTACCAATTGGCGATTGTACGCCATCTGTAAATTATTTCCGCCGAGTGGCGCGAGATACGTTGCCATCAAATCTTCGAGTTGCCCCCTCGCCTCACGGGCAGTTCCACTAAAATTAGCAAACCAACCGCGCTTTACCATGTCAGCAATTGGAAAATGCTTAGTTTCACTTAATAGCTGTTCATCCGGTAGCTTTGCCCCCGGCTCTTGTAATAGAACTTCCGCTGGAATCTCTAATTCGTTTACCAACTTTCGAATCATGGTCAGACTCAAAGCACGCTTGCCGGAAAGCACTTCAGATACCTTCGATTCACTTCCAAGATAAGGAACCAGATCCTTCTGTTTCAGGTCCTGCTGTTCCATCCGAAATTTAATGGCCGTAATTGGATCGGGAAGATCCATTGGAAAATGCTCTTCCTCGTAGTGCTCCACCAGCATGGCAAGCAGCTCCAACTCATCTCCTTCATCGGAACCGAGTTCCGGATCGAGATCCATCAATGCACTAACTCGCGCAAGCGTGGCCTCGTAATCCGTCTCTCCACGGATAATTCTTGCCTTCATAACAATACCTCAATTCCACACCCATCCCCGAAATACCACCCCCG
>CAKZQV010000068.1 GCA_937141895.1 uncultured Verrucomicrobiota bacterium | reverse complement strand
AAAGACCACGGGTTGCTGTTTCATATCCACCTTTCAGAAACGGAGAAAGAGGTGGAGGATTGTCTTTCGCAGTTTGGTCTACGTCCTGTCCAATGGTTGGAAAAAATCGGACTTCTGGATGAAAAGACGCTCGCGGCTCATGTGGTGCATGTGAACGATGCTGAAATAGGGACCCTCGCCGACTGCGGGGTCGAGGTGGTTCATAACCCAGTTTCCAACATGAAGCTGGCATCCGGCAGTTTTCAATTTCAGAAGATGGAAAAGGCCCGGGTTCAGCTTTCACTCGGAACGGACGGGGCCTCGTCCAATAATAATCTGTGCATGCTCGAAGAGATGAAAGTTGCGGCCATGCAGGCCAAAGTCACGCATCAGGATCCGACGTTGCTGCCGGCCCAGACGGTGTTCGATATGGCGACGATGAATGGCGCTCGGGCATTGGGGATCGATGCCGGGGAGATTGCGGTAGGCAAGCTGGCCGACTGCGTTTTGGTTGATCTGAATAATCCGCGGCTGGTGCCGGGGTATAATCTGGTGGATGACCTCGTCTACAGCGCGGATTCAAGTTGTGTGGATACGGTGATTTGCGACGGACGCGTACTGATGAAAGACGGTTATGTGGAAGGTGAAGAGGAAATTATCGCCGAGGCACGCCGATACAAAAAAAGGTTCCAATGACTGGATCCCGGGAGGTGGATTTTTCCAGTCATTGGAACCACGGGAGAGTGTCCCATTTTGTAAATCAATTCATTGCCACGACCGCCATCAAGCCGATCATCGCAATGCCGGTTAAAGCCATGGAGACTTCAACTGCAACTATTGACCACGTCTTCATGTTTAGTCCCTTCATCCTTAATTAAGGCATAATACGCAAATACCACGCCAAGATTTCCGGAAATAGGTGGATAGACGTAAAATTCACTATTTTTTACTGATCTCAGATGTTTCGAGGTTGAGTGTTTTCCGGAAAATGCGAATTTCCACGGGCTGAAACCCTGCACTTGTTTTTTTGAAACCCACTTTAATGGGTTGCAACCCCTGAAAAGGGTTTTAAACTGCTTCCAACCACAGAGGGTATTACGCATGAACGATAAACCATCGAAAAAAGACCAGAGAACGTATTCATCCGCCGTTGTCGACGGAGTCGAACGAGCACCGAGCCGGGCCATGCTGCGCGCGGTCGGATTTCAAGACGCCGATTTTAAGAAACCGCAGATCGGCATTGCGTCCACCTGGAGTATGGTCACGCCCTGCAACATGCATATTAATAAACTGGCTGATGAATCGGAAATAGGGGTAGCGGTTGCCGGCGGAAAGGCCGTCCAGTTTAATACCATTTCCATTTCTGACGGCATTTCCATGGGCACGGAGGGGATGAAATATTCCCTCGTATCGCGCGAAATTATTGCGGACTCCATCGAGGCGGTCACCGCCTGCGAGGGGTTCGATGGCGTGGTCGCGTTCGGCGGTTGCGATAAAAATATGCCAGGCTGCCTGATTGCCTTGGCGCGTCTGAACCGGCCGTCGGTGTTTGTGTATGGAGGAAGCATCAAGCCCGGCACGCACTGTGGTAAAGATATTGATATTGTCTCGGTCTTCGAGGCCGTGGGTCAGCATGCCAAGGGCGAAATCGATTCCGAAGAACTAACCCAGATTGAACGGTGCGCGATTCCCGGTGAGGGTTCGTGCGGCGGGATGTATACGGCAAACACCATGGCGTCGGCCATTGAAGCGCTGGGGATGAGCCTGCCGAACAGCTCGTCGCGCGTTGCGGCGTCAAAAGATAAACTGCAGGAAGCCCATGCCGCCGGCCGCGCGGTCATGCAGTTGGTCGAGAAGGGGATTAAACCCTCCGATATTTTAACCCGTCAATCGTTCCTGAATGCCATTACGGTGGTGATGGCGCTGGGAGGTTCCACCAATGCCGTGCTGCACCTCATTGCCATGGCCAAAGCCGCCAAGGTCCGGATTAAACTTTCCGATTTTACCGCCATTGGTAAAAAGGTTCCGGTGTTGGCCGACCTGAAGCCCAGCGGAAAATATGTGATGAATGATCTCGCGCAAATCGGCGGCGTGGCTCCGCTGATGGCGCGGCTGATGAAAGAAGGACTCATCGACGGAAGCTGCATGACGGTCACCGGAAAAACACTGAAGCAGAATCTGGCATTGGTGAAACCCTATCCCCAAAAACAGGATATTATCCGACCGTTGAATCGCCCGATTAAAAAAGACGGACATCTGGTAATTCTCAAAGGTAACCTTGCGCCGGATGGAGCTGTGGCCAAAATATCAGGAAAAGAAGGGCTGCAGTTTGAAGGGAAAGCTATTGTCTTTAATTCCGAGGAGCAGGCGCTGAAAAAAATTCTGGATGGTCATGTGAAAGCCGGGCATGTGGTGGTGATCCGCTATGAAGGCCCCAGAGGCGGCCCCGGGATGCGCGAGATGCTGGCCCCGACCGCGACCCTGATGGGTATGGGCCTGGGCGACAGTGTGGCGTTGATCACCGATGGTCGCTTCTCCGGGGGCACGACCGGCCTGTGCATCGGCCACGTC
>CAKZQV010000067.1 GCA_937141895.1 uncultured Verrucomicrobiota bacterium | reverse complement strand
AACGGCCGTTTCCCGTTCCCTATCCACCGTCACCGTGCGAATCGCCACATTAAAACTCGCCTCGCCCTGCGGCGAAATGAAGCCGATGGATCCCGTATAAATTTTGCGCGGCGACGGCAAACCACACGATGTGTGTTCCAATGACTGGATAATCTCCATCGTCTTCGCCTTCGGCGCCCCCGTAATCGACGCACACGGAAACAGGCTTTTCATGATCCGTTCGATCTTCGTTATTCGATCTTCATTATTCGATATTTCAGGTGCGAGTTCACCTCGCACCGTAGAGGTCATCTGCCAGACGGTCGGATATTTTTCCACGTCATAGGTGCTGACCGTCTCCACACTTCCCGCTTCAGCTACACGGCCGATGTCGTTACGGATCATATCCACAATCATAATATTTTCGGCCCGGTCTTTTTCCGATGCCTGTAACGCCTCCGCCTGTTTCCAATCATTGGAAAGCGTGAGCCCCCGCTTGGCGGTCCCCTTCATCGGCCGCGACGTAATCGTTCCATTGCTCAAACTGAAAAACAGCTCGGGCGACGCCGAGCAAATGGCAAAATCTTCCGTTTCAATATAAGCGGCGTGCTCCGTTTTCTGACCTTGAACCAATTCATAGAAAAAGGCCCAGGCATCGCCTTCAAATTCAGCATTGAGACGATGCGTATAATTCACCTGATAGGTCGCACCCTCGGCAATCCGTTCTTTAATTTCACCGATCGCCATTTTGAAATCACTTTTAGTAACGGATGGTTTTAATGTGCCGATTTCAAAATCAGCACCGGGAACTTCTTTAATATCTTCAAGTACGTCAGGTGCTTTGAAGAGGCCCAGCATCAATAAGGGAAAACCGTCAACGGCATGCGTTTTGAGCGCGGAGTCGAAAGCCGGTGCGGCTTCATAGGAAATAAAACCGGCGGCATAGAGTCCGGACCGCTCCGCCTCAGCAATGGCCGGAAGTACATCCTCGATCTGCTCGATCTGCAGCACTTTTTCCGGATATTGAAAATGCAGCCAGCGCCCACCATGTTTCAGAACCACCTTCACTCAGAATCAGTTCCGTATTCTGGAGATTCTTCAGCCAACCTTGATTCTGCGGGTCTTAGTGAATGTGCAAAAGCCAGCATACCATCCACTACAGCGAGTCGCTCAGGCATGCTCATTTTTGCAGTCTGGCGAAACTGCAACCGCTCCGCTCCATCGAACGTGGCATACTGCCAAGGATCTTCATTCGTTTCCGATTTCATCCTTAACCTTTCTCAACTGATCAATATCGGCTAAATCTTTGGGACGCGCGGCTTCTTTCTTCATCTGAATCAGACACTCCAGCCCGACAAATGGCGCCTTCTCCCCCGCTTTAAATTCCATCCACAAGGCCTTGTCATATTCTTCATTAAAATCAAACGGACATTCGACAAAAATATCCACGGTCATTCCGTAAGCCAATGACGGCTGCCATAGAGGAAAAACCAACATGTTCTTTTCCTGAATCCAGGATGTTCGTATCTCCGGATTAACAAATTGTTCCAAGCTGACCGGCAGCCGAGACTGATAACCAAGTTCTTCAAGCGCATTCAGCCCAGCAGATAGATTTTTTTGTTCAAGGTCGATGATTAGATCAACATCTTGGGTTGTGCGCAAATATCCATGAGCAATCACGGCTAAACCACCAACGAATACGTACCTAACACCGGCAGCATTGAGTGCTTCAACAATTTTCTGGACTTCCTCTTGCATAACAGGGCTCTAAATAACACGAAAACCGGGCAGTTTCCAACTAACCAGCCAGAAGAATTAAAAGCACGCCGACCATAATTCCGCCCAGCACCCAGGCTTTTTTGCGTTTGTTCACTTCCTTGAAGAGGATCGCTCCAACGCAAAAGGAAATCAGGATGCTGCACCGGCGAAGTACCGACATAATGACGATCAACACATCCGGATCGCCGACGCCCACAAAATAGGAAAAATCGGCGAAGGCCAGCAGAATTCCAATCATTGGAATTGTCCAGCGCCACTGGAACGGCGTGGTTTGTTTGCGCTTCGGCCACCAAAGGGCGGCATTCACGAGGGTGAAAAATACCCCGAGATAGACAAAATACCAGGCCAGCACCTGAACTGGCTGCATCCCTTCAGAATGCATCAGCCATTTATCCATCAGCGTACTGCAGGTCCCGATCAACGTGGCCAGAAAGATGAGGCCGATCCATTTGCTGCGATGAAAGTGAATGCCCTCCTCGCGGCCCACGAAGGAAAAAAGGAAATAGCAGACAAAAATGATTCCCATCCCCGCCCACTGCAGGGCAGAAGGCTGTTCATGAAACAGCAGGATCGCGCCGGCCAAGGTCCAGACGGGGCCCGAGGCTCGGATGGGCGAAACGATAGAAATCGGCAAATGTTTCAGGGCAAAATAGGCGCAAATCCACGATGCTCCGACAATCAGCGCCTTGAGCATCATTAAACCGTGCCATTGTAAGGGCATGGGTGCCACATACAGAATGCCCCCCTCCAGCACCCCGGGCGCCCGGGCGGAGATCAGAATCAGTGGCAGCACCATCACCACACTGGCCAAATTGGAAAAAAAGAGGGTTGGAAGCACAGCATTATGATTTAAGGAATGCTTTTTGCAGAGGTCATACACCCCAAGAAAAAGCATCGAAACCAGACCCAGCCAAACCCACATGAAAAACGTCCTTTCCCGGATCTTTTGCGCACCGGAACGGCGGACAATAGCGGCTTGCGTTCCCGAAGCAAATCAAATAGCGTGCCCACCTTTGTGAACGAAAATGGAGAAAACCCTATGAAAACTGGACTAATTGGATGGCGCGGCATGGTCGGCTCGGTGCTGATGGAACGTATGCGCGCGGAAAATGATTTTGAACATATCGATCCGGTCTTCTTCACCACATCGCAGGCCGGACAGGCCGCTCCAAATGTGGGAAAAGGCGATTCTGTTCTCGTCGATGCCTTCGACCTCGACGCCCTGATGGAAATGGATGCGATCATCACCTGCCAAGGCGGAAGCTATACGGAAAAAGTACATCCTGAACTTCGTTCCAAAGGCTGGAAAGGCTACTGGATTGACGCGGCCTCCACCCTCCGGATGGCTGAGCAGGCCACCATCGTGCTCGACCCCGTCAACAGCCCGGTCATCGAGAAAGCACTGGCTGACGGCAAAAAGGACTTTATTGGTGGAAACTGCACCGTGAGCCTCATGCTCATGGGAATTGCCGAGCTGCTGCGCCAAGACCTGGTCGAGTGGATCTCTGTCATGACCTACCAGGCCGCCTCGGGCGCCGGTGCTGCGAAAATGCGCGAGCTCACATTGCAGATGCGAATGCTCGGGATGGCCTCGGGTGCCGACCTCGACAACCCAGCCGCCTTAATTCTCGATATCGACAGAGCCGTGCAATCGACCTTTCTAAAGCCCGACTTCCCGATCGGCGAGATCGGCGCCCCCCTGGCCGGCAGCTTGATCCCCTGGATCGACAGGCCGATGGAAGACGGGCGGACCAA
>CAKZQV010000066.1 GCA_937141895.1 uncultured Verrucomicrobiota bacterium | reverse complement strand
GCTGGGCATTTCATTCCCGGCCGGTTCCGGGCTGGTGGCCTTTGCGGCGGCCCTCGGCGTTATGCCGCTCGATATGCCGGAATCTGTTTTGGTCCGCTTTAAAGGTGAACTGCAGCCGGGCGTCACTTTGCGCGACATTGTGAATGCCATTCCGTATCAGGCGATTCAGGATGGGTTGCTGACCGTAGAGAAGAAGAATAAGAAAAATATTTTCGCCGGTCGTATTCTCGAAATGGAAGGACTGCCGAAACTCAAAGTCGAGCAGGCCTTTGAGCTGACCGATGCCGCGGCTGAGCGTTCCGCAGCTGCGGCCTCGATCAAACTGGACCGCGAACCGATCGAAGAGTATCTCAATTCCAACATCAAGCTGATGGAAGAGATGATCAAAGGCGGATACGGTGATGCCGAGACCCTGCAGAAACGTATTGATGACGTGAAGGACTGGCTCGAAAACGGCGAACTGATGGAAGCGGATTCCAATGCGGAATATGCACAGATCATCGAAATTGACCTGAACGAAATCAAAGAGCCGCTGCTCTGCTGTCCGAACGATCCGGACGACGTGAAAAAGCTGTCCGATGTTCAGGGTGCGCACGTGGATGATGTCTTTATCGGAAGCTGTATGACCAACATTGGCCATTTTCGTGCCGCCGCTGAAGTGCTCGACGGTCAGGGATTTGCCAATGTGAAACTGTGGATTTGTCCGCCGACCAAGATGGATGAAGTGCAGCTGACTAAGGAAGGCTACTATTCCAAGTTCAGCGCAGCCGGCGCCCGTACCGAAATGCCGGGCTGTTCGCTCTGCATGGGGAACCAGGCGCGCGTAAATGACGGCGCGGTGGTCTTTTCCACCTCCACGCGAAACTTCAATAACCGCATGGGTAAAGACGCGCAGGTCTATCTCGGCTCTGCCGAGCTGGCCGCTGTGGTCGCCCTGAAAGGCGAACTGCCCACGCCGCAGGAATATGTCGATATCGTCAGCCCGAAACTGGAAGGTAAAACGGATGATATTTACAAATACCTGAACTTCGACCAGATGACGGAGTTCTCGGTCTAACCCGAAAACGTCCAATCATTGGAAAGGAAAGGCGGTCCCAATCGGACCGCTTTTTTTCTTTGTTAACCTTTTGCCGCATTGACGCCTCCGGGTTTCAGATTTACTCTGGGTGCTGATTTATGGGGTTTTATTGCATTCAGCGTAGCAGTGAACGGGAAGGGAAGTTTATGAAAAAGGGAAAATGGCATCGCAGATCATTCATGCAGATTCTCGGCGGAGCAGCGATGCTGGGACTTTCGGGTCGGGCCATGGCGGCCGTCAGTGCCGATGTGCTGGTTCGTATCGATCTGGGCGGAAAGAGCATCGGCGGATTTGTGGCGGAGCTGGAAGGTAAAACCTATGTATTCACCAATGCTCAGCTCATTTCGGGACATGACCGCTTTACGATCAGTACGCTGTCGGGGGAATCGGTTCAGCTGAAGAAAATTGAGCTTTCCGCCACGCGAGACCTCGCCCGTTTCCTGGTCGATAAGCGACCCTCGATGGCGATTGATTCCGCCGTCACGGCAGGCGAATCCATTTCGGTTTATGATTATACCACGCCGGGCAGTGTGCATGCTCTGCCGGGTCGTGTAGGCAAAGTTTATGACGGCCGTTTTCAGGTCGAGTCGGGCTTTTCGGAAAATCACTACGGCAGTCCTGTGACCAAGGAAAACGGTTCCGTCTGTGGCATTGCGACGCTCGCAAATTTTTATATGTATGCTTCCGATGATTGGAACAGCAGCACCATCCGAACCGTATACCAGCTCGAGGGGGACACGTGGTACAGCCCGCGCTGGAAAAAATATAATTCAACCTACGGAAAAACGCTGCGCGAAACGGACGAGTTCAGAAGCGATATTTATGAGATGGCGAAGCAATGGATGGCTGACCCGCAGCAACGCCAGGAAACAAAGGAAGACATAAAATACGGACTGGATGTGGAGCGCTGGCTCAAACAATGCAATGGATTGGTCACCGCCATTGAGGATGCGGCTTCTGATGTAAAAAATAATGATCGCTACCGCAGTGTGCGCAAAGACTTCAGCGACTGCTGCACCGCGCTGGTGGACACATGCCAGCACAAAGCACGCAATCTCACATTTCTAGCCAAAGACCCCAAGATCTCGCCGTTTTTAAAGAAAGAATTTTTCTGGCGCGCAAAGGAACTGAACACCTTCACCAGCTACATTCGCTTTCACGAGAAGCAAACGCTGGATCGAAGATGGTAGGATATTCCAATCCTTGGAAATTTCATAGAACCTGCGTTCGATTCCGTTCGAGTCCGGGCGGTGGGTTCTGATAATTTTCGCCCTTTTCAACGAAAGGATACACCATGTCTGAATTTAAGAATGTAACGGTTGTGCGGGAAGCGAATGTCTATTTTAACGGCAAAGTCACCAGCCGGACGGTGATTTTCGAGGACGGCTCCAAAAAGACGCTGGGCTTTATGATGGCCGGCGAATATTCGTTCGATACCGGCCCGGCCGAGATCATGGAAATGATCGGCGGTGAGATGGAGGTTAAGCTTCCGGGTTCCAATGATTGGAAAACCTTTAGATCGGGAGACTCCTTTAAAGTGCCGGCCAACTCCAAGTTTGATCTAATCATCAAGGACTACGCAGATTATTGCTGCGAATATCTTGAAGATTAATTGGTAGGGCTCGGTGTCCCCACCTCGCCGAATCTTAAGGGCGGCTGGCTGAGGACAGCAGTCCCTGCCTTTTTAATCCAGTCTGGAAATCCGTCGGTCGAGGGAATCTGCACCGGAACCTCCGGCAATAATCATGAGCATGGCGCCCATTAGGGCGAGATTTTTCATGAAGGCAATGGTCTGGGTTTGCCTGACCTGAGCATCCTCAAAGGTCCAGAAATCGTGGAACCAGTAGGTGGCCAGAATCAGGAAAATCAGCAAAAGGGCCGCGCCGATTTTTGCCTTAAATCCGACCAGGATGCTCAGCGCGCCTGCAATTAGAAACAGGATCGCACCTGCCAGTAGCAATCCCGGAACCGGCACGCCTTCAGATTTCATATATTGTACGGTTCCTGAAAAGTTCGGGATCTTGTTGCCGATCGCGCTCATCAGGAAAATCAGGACGAGAAAAAACCGTCCGAGAATATTAAGTGCTGCACTCATGGGTATGCCTCCGTGTTTTTACTGATTGTTAAGAAATGATTCGTAGTCTGCAACGACCTTCTTCAGGCGCGCTTCATCTTCCGGTTTCGTAAAATTTCCTGTCTCTGCATCATAGGCCTGATAAAAGCTGCCCAGATAAAAGTCAGCAAAGACCGCTTTTGCGCCCCAGTAAGGAAATAGGTTTTTCATGTTGGCCAGATTGGTCTGTCCACCGCGCGGTCCCGGAGAGGTGCTCATCAGCAGCACCGGCTTTTCCTGGAAAATTTTACCCCCGGCGCGCGATAGCCAGTCCATGAGGTTTTTGAAGAATGCCGGCATCATGCCGTTGTGTTCCGGCGATGCGATCATGAAGGCGTCGTGATCCGTAAATACCTCTTTCAGCTTCATAATGCTTTCCGGTACACCGCTGGCCTTTTCCAGATCTTCGGAAAACATCGGGGCATCAAAATCACGCAGGTCGATCAAGGTAATCTCATATTCCGCCGCTTTTGATTTTGCGTGCTCCACCAGTTTCCGATTGACGGAACTGCTCGAATTACTCCCGGCAAAGGCCAGTATTTTTTTCATGGGGTTTTCCTATTTAGGTTTTTATGCGAGGTCAAAGACGAGGATTTCAGATTTTTCCAATCCTTGGAAGGTGAGGTCGTGGGCATTTTCAATGGCTGCGCCATCACCGGTTCCCAGCACCTCGCCGTCGACCGTCAATTTACCATTGACCACCTGAATCCAGACGTGACGCGAGCCATCGCCGGGCTTCACCAGTTCCGCACCCGGCTCCAGAATGGAGGCATAGAGTCTGGTATCCGCATTGATGCTGACCGAGCCTTCCTCGCCATCCGGCGACGCCACCAGTTTTAACGTATTGGTCTTATGCTCCGGTGTATACGTTTTCTCTTCGTAACTCGGCTCGACATTGATTTTATCCGGTTTAATCCAGATCTGCAGCAGGCGCATGGGCTGATCTTTCAGCGGATTGAATTCGCTATGCGTAACGCCCGATCCGGCACTCATGCGTTGTACATCGTTAGGGCGGATCACGGAGCCATTGCCCATGCTGTCTTTGTGCTCCAGCGCGCCTTCCACGACATAGGAGATGATTTCCATATTTTCATGCGGATGGGTGCCAAAACCTTCGGCCGGTTCAATAATATCGTCGTTAATCACGCGCAGGGAACGGAAACCCATGTGTTTCGGGTCAAAGTATCCGGCAAATGAGAATGAGAACCGGCTATGCAGCCAGCCGTGCTCTGCAACGCCACGCTCGGCAGCTTTGCGAATCTGAATGGTATTTTTCATGTTCTGCTCCTTGCCCCTCGCGCTGACGGCCACTGCGCCGGCGGCGGAAATAAAGGCTCTTCGATTGGCTTTCGTTTTCATGGGTCCAACCGTATGCCGATTTTTATATATGTAAAATATAAGTATTGTTGACATGTAATATCGAAATGATATTAAAACTCACATGGAGCTGAGACATCTGAAATACTTTGTTGCTGTGGCCGAAGAGCTGCATTTCGGCCGGGCCGCGGAGCGTTTGCATATGGCACAGCCCCCGCTGAGTCAGCAGATTAAAAAGTTGGAAGAGGAGCTCGATGTGCAGCTTTTCAACCGGACGAAACGAAAAGTGGAACTGACACCGGCGGGCGCCCTGTTTCTCGACGAAGCGCGTCTTACGCTACAGCAAGCCGACCGGGCAAAGCGAATTGCCGTGGAAGCCAAAGCGGGCATTCGGGGTCGTCTACGGATCGGATTTGTGACGTCCGCTTGCTACAGCATCCTGCCGATGCTGATTCGTCGGTTTAGGCAGGAACATCCGTTTGTGGATCTGGACATGCTGGAGCTCACACCTCAACAGCAGATCGAAGCCATGGAGCAGGGAACCTTGGATGCCGGCTTGTTGCGCCCTCCGGTTGGACCAAGCTGTCTGCTAACGAAAACTTTATTCGAAGAGCCGGTCCTGCTTGCGCTTCCTTCCGATCATCGAATGGCAAATGAACAGGCGATTGATCTCCGGAAAATGGCCGAAGAGCCGTTTGTGATGTTCCCGCGTCACCATGGACCCGGCATCTATGACATTATCATGAAAGCCTGCCACGATTCCGGATTCACGCCGAATGTGTCGTACGCGCCCAATCAAATGCAAACGCTCTTGGCCTATGTCGCCGGAGGTCTCGGGGTGGCGCTTGTTCCGCAATCACTCTTTGTGTTTCACCCCGGACAGATTGTCTACCGACCGCTGAAATCAAAAAAGGTGAAGGTGGAGCTGGCGATGATTAGCCGGCGGGAAGACGAGAATCCGCAACTGGAAGCCTTTCAGGCGCTCAGTGCCGAAGTGGGCCGTGAATATGCCAGCCAGTTCCGGAGAACCCCCCGATGAAACCGGTTTATGTCGGGATCGATGTTCAGGTGAGCCGGCCGTGTGTGTATATGGCGGTCGATGAATCCGGGACGATGATGGATTCCGGATGGTTTAAAGCTGCGCGTGAAATTTTCCAATCATTGGAAGTTTGGGCAGAAGGGCATGTCCTGCATGTTGGAATCGATGCACCTCGGCAACCGCTTTCCAAACCTCGGAAATGGTATTGGAACGGATCAAAAAAGCAGTGGCGGAAAAAAACGGTCCGGGACAAAGGTCTGGGCCGGCATTGCGAGGTGGCGATTAAAGCCCACAATCTGGCGAATCCGCAGTGGACGCCGCTGAAGCAGCATGCGCCGGAGTGGATGACGCTGGGATTTGAACTTTTCCAAACCCTGGAAAAAATCGGCACGACGTATGAAGTATTTCCCTCGGCAACCTATGCGATGTTAAAGGACGATCCATTTGCCCAGCTGACCGTCAATTTTTCCAATGTCTGGAAACGCGGGGCGGGCGATCTATTCGATGCGATGGCTGCGGCGGTTACCACGAAGGAATTTGTCGAGGGCCAGGGGTGTGCAGTCGGCGGTGGGGACGGGCAGGGGACTATTATTCTGCCGCGCCGCATCACCAATCCGATTCAAGAAGTGCTGAGCTGGCCAGATTATTGAGCTTCGTTGATAGCGGAAATAAGGTCTTCTTTTGTGATGGAAAATCCCGCGTTCTGTTTTCGGATGAACGCGGCATGTTCTTCCATTTTGGAGCGACTGCCTTTGACATCGAAAACGTGACCTTGATCATCGACCAGAGCAACGAGGTTGCCGTGATAGACGGTGCCTCCATCCCTTTGACCCTGAAGGGTTTTTGTGGTGACCGGATTTGACTCGAATACAAATTCATCCGCTTTATCACCTTCGCCATAGGTGAATTTTTTTACGGTTTTGCTGAGGATGACATATTCCTGAGCCTGTTTTTTGTAGCCAATGACATAGAGCTCGGCTTGTATGGGTTTTTTATAGGGAATGGTTCCGCTTCTTTTCAACGTGACTTTGTATTGGCTGTGCGTGGTCTGAATTTGGAAATCGCGATCATTGTCGTTCGCACTATCAGGGGAAAAGCCTTTGTTTTGGCGACTGGTGATTGCGTTGACCTTGATATCAATTTTCGGGGGACTGTTCACCAGTACAAACTTCTGGTCATCCGCTGACAGGCTGCTGATTGAAATTTGCGCTTCGTTTCCATTGGCTCGGAGAAGGGTGACCTGGCCATGCATATTTTCGACCAGTTCGGCTTCGATGGTATTTCCGCGGACATCGGTCCAGGTGCGCATTTCAGAGCGGGCATTAAGACAGGCAAGAGTGAAGCATAGAGCAAGGGCAGTGATTACTGGTTTCATGATGGCCTCCAATAGCGTTTAAATGAACATCTAGTATCCGTCCAATTCACAAAAAGGCAATGTTTAAATATTTCATACATTATAATGTATGAAATGAATATTGCTTATTTATTAATGAATATTAGTGTATTTCATACATTATGATGTATGAAATAATGCCGGTTAGAATAAGCTCTTGGTGTAGAGCGTGTGATAATAGCCCTTGCGCTTGGTCAGTTCCTGATGCGTGCCGTTTTCAACCACTTCGCCGTCGCGCAGAACATAGATGGTGTCGGCATGTTTTACTGTAGAAAGACGGTGCGCGATGATGATAGTGGTGCGGTCTTTGCAGAGGCGTTCCATCGCATCCTGAATCAGCTGCTCGGATTCGGTGTCGAGCGCGGAAGTGGCTTCATCGAAAATCAGGATCGGCGGATTTTTTAGAAAGGCGCGGGCAATGGAGATGCGTTGTTTCTGGCCGCCGGACAGTTTTACGCCATGCTCGCCGACCTGAGAATCGAAGCCGTCGGGCAGGGACTGGATAAAGTCGATAATGTTGGCCTGACGCGCAGCTTCCACCAGTTCTGTATCGGAGGCGTCGCGGTTGCCGAACAGAATGTTATCGCGGATCGTGGTGTCGAACAGGAAGGGCGACTGCTGGACGATGCCGATCTGTTCGCGCAGGAACTGCTGCCGCAAGTCGAGCACGTCCACGCCGTCGATGGCGATGGTGCCCTGCTTGGCCTCGTAGAAGCGGGGGATCAGTGCGGCGAGCGTCGATTTGCCCGCGCCCGATTCGCCAACGAGGGCGACGGTTTGGCCGGCGGCGATGGATAGCGAGACGTCCTTGAGCACCAGGGCGCTGTTTCCTTCGTAGGCGAAGCTGAGGTTGTCGACCGTGATCGCACCGGTCACCGCCCGGGGTTCCACGGGGTTCGGGCG
>CAKZQV010000065.1 GCA_937141895.1 uncultured Verrucomicrobiota bacterium | reverse complement strand
GTTGGAGCGCCAGGAGGCTGGGGCCAAACCCATGGTTGCTCCTCCGCCAGCACCCCGGCCCGCTCCGCGTGCGGATGCCAACTGGTTGCTGCAGGCCACGGATGAAACCGCCGAGCTGGATATGTTTGCCAGTCCGATCAATTCTTCTGCCGATTCCTGGTCATCGTGGGGAAGTACGGAAACGGAACGTTCCGAAGCCGGAACTTCGGAGCGCCGCACGGATTCCTACACACGTGAGGATCGAAGCTCTTTCAGCGCACGGGGTCAGCAGGCGACGACCCGGGATGCATACGGAAGAACCACGTCTTCAACGGTCAGGCCCCGGGAACGCGATATATTCGGACGTACTGCAACGCCCGAATCTGAATCGACTCCATCCACAGGCTTTAGACTCGACCGTACACCCAGAACATTTGGTTCCTCGCCCGATCAAGGTCTGTTGAATAATTCCTTTGGGCAGGTGAGAACCCCGGGGACTGAAGACCCGCGCAGGTCGGAAACCCAACGCAGCGGGACCTATACGCCCTACATGAGCCCGTACCAAAAACAGCGGGAGAAGCAAAATCAACCCACTTGGTCCACCCAGCGTTCGGATACCGAACAATATGAGCGCAAGGATTCGTATGAGAAATGGAAAGGCCGCCAGAACGAGTTCGACCCAACGGCGGATGATGCCTACATCAACGATATGATGAAAAAGAACCGAAGCCGCCGATAGCGGTTATTGATCCAGTTCTTTGTAGTTGATCAGCTTGCCGTCTACGATCACGACTTCGTACTTCGTTTCGTCGAATGTGCGGCTCAGCGCTTCCGCTTTCCGCTCAAGGTTATAGCTGGAGAGGTCTTCATAGCCGGCTCCAAGAGGTTCTTCCGCATAGCTGAAATAGAGGTATTCAGCCCCATCTTTTTCAACGGTATAGTCCGGATCTCCCAGAATGGCAACCACTTCATTTCGGCTCATGCCCTCCTGCACTTCGCTGAGTCTCCATGGCTTGAATGTTGTGGAACATCCCGCCACTAGAAATACCAGCCCTGCCGCCAACACTGATCTCTTGATTTTCATACAGACAGAGTAGTTCCAGAGATTGGAAAAGTAAACCTTAGGCTTTATCTTCTTCCGGCGTTGCAGTGGCTTCGACGGAATCCGTTTTTTCTTCTGAGGCGCCTTCCGCAACGGCTGGAGCAACGGGCGCATCAGGAAGCTTGCCGGTTTTCATGATGGCGTCGACCTCAGCAAAATCAAGGACCTCGCGCTCAATCAGGATTTCTGAAAGGGCAATCAGCTGTTTTTTGTTGTCCACCAGAATCTTCATGCACTTGTCATACGCATCAGTCAGAATACGCTGCACCTCTTCATCAATGAGCTGAGCAGTCTTTTCACTGAAATCCGAAGATCCGCTGATGCCTTGGCCGAGGAATACCGGTTGGCTACTGCTGCCCAGATTCTGTGGGCCGAGCTTCTTGCTCATACCATATTCACAGACCATGGCGCGGGCAATCATCGTGGAGCGTTCAATATCGTTATGCGCACCGGTGGTCACGTCGCCGAAGATCAGCTCTTCTGCAGCCCGGCCGCCCATGAAGGAAATCAGGTCAGCTTCAATGCGTTTTTGACTCTGGGTATAGCGGTCTTTTTCCGGCAACTGCATGGTCGCGCCCAGCGCCCGTCCACGCGGAATAATCGTGACCTTATGAATCGGCTCACACTCCGGCATATGGTACATCGCCACGGCGTGACCCGCCTCGTGATAAGCGGTCAGTTTTTTCTCTTCCGCATCCAGCACGTGGCTCCTGCGTTCGCGGCCCCACATGACTTTATCGCGGGCCTCTTCCATGTCCTCCTGCTCAACAAAGTCCGCACCACGTCGCGAGGCAAGCAGGGCGGCTTCGTTCACCAGGTTGGCGAGGTCGGCACCGGAGAAGCCCGGGGTGCCGCGGGCAGTACGTCTCAGATCCACCTGATCGGACAGGCGTACATTGCGGGAGTGGATTTTTAGAATCTGTTCACGGCCTTCGAGGGTCGGCGGATCAACGACCACCTGGCGGTCAAAACGTCCGGGACGCAGCAGGGCCGGGTCCAGGACGTCCGGACGGTTGGTGGCAGCCACAATAATAATCCCTTCTTGGGTATCAAAGCCGTCCATCTCCACCAGCAGGGCATTCAAGGTCTGCTCGCGCTCATCGTGCCCACCGCCAATGCCGCTGAAACGGCTACGGCCAACGGCATCGATTTCGTCGATAAAGATAATGCATGGGGCATTCTTTTTGCCCTGTTCAAACATATCGCGGACGCGGGATGCCCCGATGCCCACAAACATTTCAACAAAGTCGGAGCCGGAAATCGTGAAGAACGGAACATCCGCCTCACCCGCCACGGCTTTGGCCAGCAGGGTTTTTCCGGTACCCGGAGAACCGGACAGCAGAACACCTTTCGGCATTTTACCCCCCAGTTTCTGGAACAGTTTCGGATCCTTCAGGAAATCAACCACTTCCTGGAGTTCTTCCTTGGCCTCGTCCACGCCCGCCACTTCCTTAAAGGTAATCTTGTTTTTATCCTGCGTCAGTAGCTTTGCGCGGCTCTTGCCGAAGCTCATGGCCCCGCGGCCTGCATTTTTCATCTGACGAATGAAGATAAAGTAGATAATACCGAAGATCAGGATGAAGGGGACGATATTGAGCAGAATGCCCGTCAGCATCGTTTTCGGACGTTTGACCGTGGTATTCACCCCTTGTTCCCGCAGCTCTTCCATGAGCTTTTCGGTCATGATGATATCAACCCGGAACTGCGTGCTTCCACTCTCGTTCAGGTCCAACGATTCGCCCGTGATATAGTAATTCCCGGCCCCATCATGGGTTATGTCTGCTTTTGTAATCCGGCCGGTTTCCAGTTTTTCTAGAAAAGTGGAATAGTCCATATCTTTTCCGGCAGAACTCGGGTTCGTAAAAAACTGTAAAACGACCAGAAAAATCGCGACGGCCAGGAAGGAGATAGCCAAACCGCGCATCGGCATCGGTGGCGGGCCTTTTTTTCCGGGCTTGTTGGATTTCGGATCTTTCTGCTGCTGATTATCTGCCATAATTACTCTTTCTTTGAAAAACAGGCCAAAAACTACCACCCGTTCGGGGCGAATGCAACGCGTTCACACACAAAGTTGGAGCTAAAGCGGACGATTTTGTTCAAGTGTCAGGTGCACAGATTTTCCATCCGTTCCATCCACTTCCCAGCCGCGCGCAATGCGGTAGCCCGGCAACCAGATGATCTCTCCCTCGCAGACGACCACCGGCACGTCCGGTCTTTGCATTTTCGGCACTTTTAAATCGGTCAGAATATCCTGCAGTTTCCGCGTCCCCGTCATCCCCAGCGGAGCCATGCGGTCGCCCGGTTGTGCCATTCTTACTTTAATGGTCCGTTCGCCTAGCTTATCGGCACGGATCGAGGCCTCCGCACGGTCATCGCCGATCCGACTGGTATCTCGGATCCACCCGGTTCCCGGATGGGTGGAAATATGCCACGAAATTTCCAAGGATTGGAAATCGTCATCCTCGAACCGCGGTTTTCCATATTCAATCACCACGCGCTGCCGGTCATTCAATTCATAAATCGATGTGCCCGAAGTGTTTTCCAATTGTTGGAGAATCTGCTCCACCGCCTCGAAACCCGCTGCTTCAGCCCCATGATTAAACAGCCATTTTCTCAACATTCGTCGTTTAGCTGCCAGCGGAATTCCAGTTTCAAATTTCAGGTTTTCAGTTTCAACCCATCCTTCCATCCACTCATTTTCGGTACGCAAAATCTCCATGGTCCGCAAAATGGTTTCGCGGATGTTCGGGTTCAGCTCATTTCCAAGCATTGGAAGAATCGTGTGGCGCACTTTGTTTCGTAAAAAGGTTTCGTCCGAATTGCTGGCATCCTCCCGCCAATCAAATCCATTTTCTTCCAACCATTGAATAATTCCAGTCCTTGGAAGATCCAGCAGGGGCCGGATTAATTTGAGGCCGTTCAGCTCCTGATAAACCGGCATTCCGCTCAACCCATCGGTTCCGGCGCCTCGGGCCAGCTTCAAAAGGAACGTTTCAACCTGATCATCCGCATGGTGGGCGAGGGCGATGACCGAATCCTCGAATTCCGCAAAAAAATCGTGCCGGGCCTGCCGGGCCGCCATTTCGATGGAAAGCCCACTTTTTTGCGCCAAAACCTTAACCTCGACCGTTTTTTCAACCATTGGAAAACCGAGTTCCTCCGCCAGGCTTCGGACAAATTTCTCGTCCTCATCGGAGTCCGCCCCGCGTAGCTGGTGGTTTAGATGCGCTACGGTGCATGAAAGGTCCAGCGTCTGGAAGGCCCGCAGCAGCGCCACGGAGTCCGCTCCGCCCGAAACGCCCACCACAATTCGCGAAGCATGAGTAAGAAGTCCATGCGTTTGGCATTTTTTTTTGATGAGCGCGGGAAGGTCCATAGAGAGGTAATTACTAACAGGCCACGGGTTTGTAAAATTAAAAAGACATTGAAAGCCCAACAATAACGGGGGGTTCAGCATACGGACGCTTGAACCGTTCGTGAATGATGAGTATACCTATGGAGTTGTGTAGGGAAGGAAAAAGGAAGAAGTATGGGAGAGGAATGCATGTGTGAATTGGAAAAAAGTTGCGCTTTTTTTCAATCTGCAGAGGGATTCAGCAAGGTCATACAAGCGGTTCGTCGAACGCTTTGTTCGACGGATCCGAAAAACTGTGCGCGATATATTGTGCATAAAAAACTCGGGCCGGAAGACGTGCCCGAGCATTTATTTCCTTGTGATATCATTCAGGCTGAACGCATCGTTCACGATGAGTCGCCGGAGATTAAGGCGGGTTAGCCTTAACGCTCGGCGCCGCAGCACTTTTTATATTTCCGTCCGCTGCCGCATGGACACGGATCGTTGCGGCCCACCTGATTCGTTGCGGTGGCCTGCTGAACCGGTTTCGGTTGCGGCGGTGCATCCATACCGGGCGGAAGATCCATACCCGGAGGTGGTGCGCCCACCGGCTGAGGCCGGCGCATTTGTTGAGCACCTTGCTGAGGCGCTTGTTGTTGCGCCTGCGCCGTGGCCTGGGCCAGCGCCGAAGTCTGAGGATGCGATACCCGCGCAGTTGAAATGCTCTTGAAGAATTCCTCAATCGCCTCTACGGACGTGGCCGAGCGGAACATGGCGGTTGAAATTTCCTCGTAGATCCGGTCCATCAGATCCATGAAAAGGTGATATGCCTCACGCTTATACTCAATCAGCGGATCGCGCTGACCATAGGCCTGAAGGCCGATCGACTCGCGCAGGCTGTCCATATTGCGAAGGTATTCCTGCCAATGCTCGTCAATCGACTGAATAATCATGTGCCGTTCAAGGCGTACCAATGATTCCGCATTTTCATGACCGGCTTTCATTTCGTACGCTCTTTTGACGCCTTCCATAACTTTGTCGGTCAGGCTATCCGCCGTGATTTCATCGGGAAGATGATCGGGACGCAATCCCAGCGGAAATGTTGTGTTTACCCAGGCGACAAAATCGGTGCACTCTTCTTTATTTTTAAAGATTGCAGCATCCACGGCATGGGAGTGAATGGCCTGCTCCGCGGCATGATAAATCAGCTCGCGCGGAGCATCTGCGGTCAATGCTTCGGAACGGAAATCATAAATTTCCGTACGCTGGGCATTCATGACATCGTCATATTCCAGCGTGCGTTTCCGCATCATAAAGTTTTGCTGTTCCACGCGGCGCTGGGCCGTTTCGATGGATTTATTCAGCCACGGATGCTCCAACACTTCGCCTTCTTCAATCCCCAGTTTTTCCATAATGCTGGAAATCCGGTCGGAACCGAACAGACGCATCAGGTTGTCTTCGAGCGAGACATAGAAACGGGTAACCCCCGGGTCGCCCTGACGGGCGGAACGTCCACGCAACTGGCGGTCGATTCGCCGGGATTCGTGACGCTCGGAGGCGATCACATAAAGACCACACGGTTTTTCTTCCAGCAGTTTCGCCAGAGGTTTTCCGTCCACTTTGGTTTCCAGTGAAAATTCTTTGGAGAGCAGGTCTTCCCTCTTCAGATAAACCACTTCCTGGCCGAGCTTAATGTCTGTACCACGACCGGCCATGTTGGTGGCAATGGTGACCGCACCGGGCTGACCGGCATTGGCCACAATTTCGGCCTCGCGCGCATGGTTCTTCGCGTTGAGCACGTTGTGAATAATATTTTCACGACGCAGCATACGGCTCAGCACTTCAGAAGTTTCAACCGCAACCGTACCCACCAGCACCGGCTGTTTACGGGCGTGGGCGGCTTTGATTTCTTCGATGACCGCTCTGAATTTTTCGCGTTGTGTTTTATATACCTGGTCGTTGAGGTCCACTCGGCGAACCGGGCGATTGGTCGGAATAACCATCACATCAAGGCTGTAAATCTGGTGGAACTCGTCGGCCTCGGTTTCCGCGGTACCGGTCATGCCGGACAGTTTGTCATACATGCGGAAATAGTTCTGAATGGTGATGGTGGCGAGCGTCTGTGTCTCTCGCTCGATGGCCACGCCTTCTTTCGCTTCTACAGCCTGGTGCAGTCCGTCGGACCAGCGGCGGCCAACCATGAGGCGGCCGGTGTGCTCGTCCACAATGTGCACCTGTCCGTCCTGCACCACGTAATCGACGTCTTTCTCGTAAACACTGTGCGCGCGGATGAGCTGGTCAACCGCATGGACACGCTCGTTCCGCATGGCGTAGTCTTCTTGAATCGAACGACGTTTCTCCATGATTTCCTCCGGAGAAAGCGCAGTTTCATTATCGAGATCCGCCATCATGGTCACCATGTCCGGCAACACAAACATATCCGGATCATCCGGATTTAGCTCAGCACAGCCGATCTCGGTCAGCTCGGCGTCGTGGCCTTTTTCATCGATGGTAAAATAGAGTTCCTGACGAAGCGCACGGGCCTCTTTCTCGTTCTCTTTCTTGAGCATCTCCATCTGCGTTTTTTCAAGCAGTTTGCGATACTCAATCTCTTCAACAAGATGCATGAGCTGTTTATTTTTCGGCATGCCCTGATGTACCTGATAGAGCTTCAGTCCAGCCTCATATTTTTCTCCGCTGTCCAGCAGATCCTTCGCTTCCTTCAGCAGCTTGCTACAGAGATCGCGCTGACGGCGAACCAAGCGACCGGCGGCCGGCTGCAGCTCGGCATACTGGGTGGACGAATAGGGCGCGGGGCCCGAAATAATCAGCGGCGTACGCGCTTCGTCGATCAGGATCGAGTCGATTTCATCAACAATCGCAAAGTTATGGCCCAGCTGCTGCACCATATCCTCCGGGCTGTAGGCCATGTTATCGCGCAGATAGTCAAAGCCGAACTCGGAGTTGGTGCCGTAGGTAATGTCGCAGAGATATTGCTCGCGGCGGATAGGGGGCGGCATCATATTTTTCAGACAACCAACCGTCAGGCCGAGCCATTTGTAAAGATGCCCCATCCATTCGGAGTCGCGCTGCGAGTGATAATCGGAGGTGGTAACCACGTGTGCACCTTTTCCGGAAAGGGCGTTCAGATAAACCGGAAGGGTGGCCACCAGCGTTTTACCTTCGCCCGTCGCCATTTCCGCGATCATCCCTTTATGAATCGCCATACCGCCGATCAACTGCACATCAAAATGAACCATATTCCAGTCGATGGGGTGTCCGATCACTTCCACCGAGGTTCCGCACAGGCGTCGGGAGGCATTTTTGACGACAGCAAAAGCTTCCAGTTCAATGTCTTCGAGGGTTTCGCCCTTTTTCAGGCGATCCTTGAACTCCTGTGTTTTCGCCTTCAGCTGATCATCGCTCAGGGCTTTGTATTCCTCGTCGTACGCATTGATTTTTTCAACCAGCGGGCGCATCTTTTTCAAGTCGCGTTCGTTCTTCGAGCCGACTATCTTTTTTATAATCCAATTCATGTCTGTTCCTAATTTGCAAAAAGAGCATGAAACCTAGCGTATTTGCCGTTCCGTCACAAGTCGTGAGTGGAACGAAGGCGGGGTGCAGATTCTCAGATATTGGAAGAATTTCAGGGCGCGGAAAAACTTGAAACCTGGATGCAGTCAAAATATCATTGGGGCTCATGCGAGTGGATGCTACAGCACCGGTTCCTTTGGTCATTTACGGGGTTCCATTTCATAACGTAACCTTCGAGGAAGCGATCGACTGGATTGTCGCACGCGTACGTTCCGGCCGTCCGGCCAACATCGCCACGGCCAATCTCGATTTTGTGACCCAGGCCTGGAAAGACCCGGAACTCCAGCGCATTCTGATCGACGCCGATCTCGTGCTGGCCGATGGCTTCCCGATGGTCAAGCTCTCGCCCTTTTTCGGGCCGCAGCTGAAAGACCGCGTGACCGGTTCCGACCTTACCCCCATGCTCGCCGAGCGCGCTGCAAAAGAGGGGATGAGCATTTACGGCCTCGGCAGCGACCATGGCGTCGCCGAAAAAGCGCTCGAGATGCTCAAAGAAAAACATCCCGACCTTAAAATCGCCGGCGCCTATTCCCCGCCCTACGCCCCGTTGCTGGAAATGGACCACCGCAAAATTCTCCAACGATTGGAAAAAGCCGCGCCCGATATTCTCTTTGTCGCTTTCGGCGCGCCCAAACAGGATAAATTTATCAGCATGCACGTCCGCGGATGGAATATTCCCGTTTCCATGGGCATCGGAGCCTCGCTCGACTTCATCACCGGCGAACAAAAACGCGCCCCGAAATGGATGCAGACCTGCTGCATGGAATGGCTCTGGCGGATTTGTGGCGATCCGCGCCGCCTCTTCACCCGCTATATCGCTAACTTAAAATTCCTGCTGACCGCCTCCCGCCAGATGGTGCTGATTCACCGTATGCCCGATAAACCGGTCACGTTCCAGACCCTGGAAGAGCAGCACCTCCAATCATTGGAAAAACGCAACATCGTAGTCGAACGTTTCCAACCCCTGGAAACGCAGGAAATGGCGGCCGAATTTGTGCAGCGAATCGGCGAACTCGCGCCGGGAAAAAATCTATTGCTCGATATGCACGCCGTGCCCTGGTGCAACAGCCTCGAACTCGGGGCCCTGCTCGAAGTCAATAAATTCTGCCGGCAGTATAACCGCCGCCTGATTCTCTACGCCCCGCGCCCGAAAGTCCGCCGCCTGCTGGAAACCTGTCGGCTGACCGATTATTTCGA
>CAKZQV010000064.1 GCA_937141895.1 uncultured Verrucomicrobiota bacterium | reverse complement strand
TATACGCCATCTTTTGCTGCGGGATAAGAGTGCAGCACCACGTTATGGCCATACGGATCATTATCGTTGAACCATTGTGCGAACGCTTTCCGCTCTGCATCACTGTTGGTGTTTTCTTCACCGAGGTTCCAGTTCATTGCGAGGTGGTGGCCATAGCGCGCTACGTGCTCACGATAGTAAACCTTGCGTTCGCGACCCAATGCACCGCCGTCCATCCGTTGGTCGTTTTCGGTTTCCTGCGTCTTGAAGTGCAGATACATGCCCTTCTTATCGCCATACTCGAAGATTTTTTCCCACTGGGCCATTTTCGAAACATCGAAACGGTCATGATGAACGCCCTTGGTGGTGCTCGCCCAGCGCGCATTGTCAGCTACGCTTTCATAGTCGGCGACCGAACCTATCAATAGATGCGGGAAAACGTTGTCGTCATCACCATCCAGACCAAAGGTCAGGAAGGAGAAGGCGTTAGCCCCTTTGTCGGAGAGATATTTAATGGCTCCCAACAGCTCCGAACCTTTTCCACCGTCCCAGGTATAGGCTGCAGCATCCGTTGCATCATAATCACTCGCATGCGGACTCCACGTTTTACGCAGGTTCGGCAAATGATTCGGATCATTCGGGGTGTCATCAACATCGTTATAAGCCAGCAGATTTTCCGGTGCATCAGCTCCGGCTTTAAGGAAATATTCCCCCGTTCCGGCAAAGCGCAGATGATGCTTGTCGACATACTCCAGACGACCTTTCCCGCGGTGGTCCCGGCCGGTCTTGTCCGTAGCACTTACCACGAAGCTGCCGGTTGTATTATTATATGGCGTTACCGCCGTACCGGCCGTGATGCCGCTGTCCATGGCGACATCCGTACCCGTGCGGAACGACACCGCGTAGTTCCAGGTTCCAACATGGTCCGGCGAAATATGCGCCACCCATTTGTTACCACTGGTTGCACCGGTGTTGGCCGCATTACCATCGGCCGCAAAGTAACCGGGAACCACATAACTCAAACCGGAATCCGGATGCGTGAAGGTCACGTTCATTCGGTAATCTGTGAACGGATTCGTCGCAGCCGTTTCAGACGAACTCGGGCCATCGATCATCAGCGTGACTTTATGCCATTGCTTCAGCTCGCCACTGATTGCGCCCCCACCGCCTTCCGTTATGACAGATACCGTAACATCGTCAGCAGCCTCATTACTTTCGTTGTCGGTAACCGTCAGACGGAAAACATACGTTCCCTGAACCAGACCGGAAGCCGTTAGATCTTCTGAACTTTCGTTAGCCAAGGTCGCCGTATTTGGACCAGAAACCTGCGTCCAAGCATACATCGAGATGGTGCCATCATCCGAACCAGATCCATTTAGTGTAATTTCACTATCCGGAAGCGTTACCACCTGATCCGCGCCAGCATCGGCTGTCGGCGCCCCCGCTTGATCAACCACGGTGAAGTTAATCGTCAGCGGCGTCCCCGCTTCACCCGCTCCAGCATCTTGATCATACGGGGTGGCTGTCATCGTGTGAGAACCATTGTTCAGTGCGGCAACATTAAAGTCTCCAGCAACATCACCAAACAACGCCCAAACCGGATCACTTTCGGTTGCATTCTTCGTCGTTGCCCCCGAAAGGGCCATGACCACACTACCAAAGTCGGTCGACGGTGACGTATTCACTCGAATATTAAACGAGGTTCCTGCCGTCGCTTTATTGATTGTTGCACCATCAGCAATGGGATCAAACCCTGCAACCGGCACATCCGTATCCGCATTCATCAGCGTGAAGGAGGTCACGGTTGCAAATGCAGTTGATTGTGGTACCACAACAACCGAAACCGTATCACTACCGGATTTGCCTTCGTCATCGTTCGCGGTTAACTTGAACACATAGGTTCCTGCCACGAGGTCTCCAACCGAGAGGCTCGTGGTGGTTTCACCCGTCAAGCTCGCGGTATTCGGGCCGGATTCCTGCGTCCAGAGATACGAAACAATCGTTCCATCATCAGTAGCAGATCCGGTAAGGTCGACCTGATTTTCAGGAAGGGGAATGCTCACATCGCTACCTGCATTGACCACAGGAATGGACGGATCGACTCCATAGTCGAAGAAATCAAACATGATGTTCTTCGTGTTCTGATCTGACACTTCCAATCGTACGGTGTGCGTGCCCGCCGCCAATGTCGCTTCATGGATCACAACCTGATTAACAGCAGGATCTACGTATGTATTCACGTTTCCGGCTACCAATGCACCGTCAATATATACATTGCAGATTCCGCCACTCTTACCTTTTCGAACGCCAACCTGTACGGACGTACCAAAGAAGGTAGACTCAACATAATCGCCGACCGTGCTGCTCCATTTCATAGACCCACCACTATCGCCTGGATTCTCTTGCGTTTCCCAGGTTCCGACGTAGGTTAATACAGAACTGCTATCTTCAATTTTTCCAGCTACCAGAACGTCATCATAGTAGAAGAAATCAAACATGATATTAGCACCACTGGCAGACGCATTCTTCTGTCCGGTGGCTTCCAATCTGACCGTATGTGATCCTTTAGCTAATACTGCCTCATAGATAATGGATTCATTGATCGTAGTTGCAGAATAGGTATCAATGTTTTCAGCAGCCAAGACGCCGTCAATGTACACATTGCAGAGTCCGCCACTTCCGCCCTTTCGAACGCCAACCTGTACGAACGAACCATCGAAGGTATATTCAACATAGTCCCCGTCCGTTGAGCTGTACGACATGGATCCCTCATAGTCCGCCGTACCATCCTGAACGTCCCAGCTTCCAGAGTATGTTAATCCTCCGTTTTCATTGTCGATGAATCCGGGATTGTAGATTCCATTTTTAACACCCACGACTTCGGCCGCCGTGAGGGCTTCACGATAAAGTACCACATCATCGATAGAACCGTTGAAGTGCTCATTTACTTTTGTTCCGCTTCCGTCATCATCGCCACCGATCAGGAACGGAATAGCGAAACTTTCGCTATAGCTGAAGGTTTGCGGAGAACCCTGCGCTACGCCGTCGACATACCACTGATAACTGGTGCCGTTTTTCACCATGGCATAGTGATGCCATTCGTTGACCGGAAGGTCGGCATAATTATATTTATAAATTGTTGTAGCATCACTGGTATTGGCAAACTGTGCTTCCTGCGGCGTCATTTTAATAAAGCCGTATTTATTGCCGGAGCGTTCAGGATAACGATTCCCCACCATGATGGAGCCCTTCTGCGTGGTATCCGCCGCAGATTGCGCACTTTTGGCCCACCACGCCCACGTGAAATTATCACTGGACGAAATCGCAGAGGAGAAGGTGGTCGAAATACGATCATCCGTTCCATCGAACTGAACAAAAGTTCCGCGCTCGGCATCACTGCCCCAGGTTGCACCGTTCAGCAGGGTGCCGACGAAGCCGTAGTCCGACGTATCCGCAGCGATCGTTCCGGTTCCTTCGTTCAACGGCCAGTGAGCCACCAAGCCGGAGGTTGGGTTGACTACCTCTTGACCCGGTTCGTAAAGCAGCATCTCTTTGATTTCGACGGGAGTGGAATTTTTATTTCCGCCATTGTTCGCGCCCGTGAGCCACCAGTAGACCATTCCCGCATCGGAGCAGTCATAATAGTTGTCTTGAAAAGGAACAACGCCGTCGGCTTCAGCATATTTAAGCTGGTCTACAATCCAGTTCATGGCTGGGTTGCTGTTGCCATCAGCCCAGTCCCAAAGTCCGGTGCTGATAAGAACTTTCAGCCCAACATTCTGATCGCCGATCTGATGCTCGGTGACGCCGAAATCGAGAATCTGCTGCCAAGTAAAGAAATCTCCACTGTTGTCATTGGCCGGATGGTGAGAGACCACGTGAACATACTGACGAGCAGAGGCGTTTGCGGCCTCTAAGGCATAGCCAATGATGTCCGGCTCACCCGCTTCGATGATCCACAACGGATCGCCCGCTGAAGAGGCGTTAATTGCATTTTTAAGATCATTAACCGCACCAGCCTGATCGGCTTTGCAGTTGTAAACAGCGCCCAAATTATTGAACGGCCCGAAGTAAGCAATGGCTTCAGCAGCTTCTTGGTGCATATAATTCTGACGACGCAGGTCATCTGCCGGATCAATCATCCTGGAAGATCCCTCTTCCGGAAGAACGAGGTCGCATGAGTGCGAAAAATGAACCAGTCGATCCTGTAAATTGGCTCCGTCTAATAGTCCAAACACAACAGCATTTGCGCCAATGTCATCCGGGTCGGGCGAGTTACCGTCGGCGACATAGGCGATCCGACCCGCTGGCGCATTGACCAGTGATTCTTCAGGAGGACTCAGCGTAAGCGTGGTCCAGCGACCGCGCGCCCAGGCAAAACCGTCGCCCTCCGGAACGAGTCCGTTGGAATCGGTATTTGATTCCACCGCCAGCGTTGCGCCGGCCGGAATGGTAATATTTCTAAAAATGTGATTTTCCGGATTATAATCCGTGGTCGTGGTGCTGTTCTGAGCCGTTCCAACAACCGAACCATTGACTAAAAATCTGTATGTACATTCTCCATCCAGCTCACGCAACGAGGTAATGGTGACATCGTAGTTGCCGGCCGTGCCGCTAAAGGTAAGCTGTGCGCGGGCAAATTTATCGCGATAGCTTACAGTCGAAGCATCAATCGCCAGGGCATTTTCTGCAGTATGTTTATAATATGGAACTTCCCCGGCGGTAATATTCGGGAAATCTGAGGTTGCATCATAGACATACTCCACATCCCCGCCACCCGAAATGGTTTCTGATTCCGGACGGCTTAGGTTTTCTGCATACGTCTCCGAAACCGTGCTTTTGCGGAACATGAGGCGGTCCATTCGGAAATAACGCGAACGGCCGGAAACGACCAATTTATAGGTTTCCCCAGCCTTGAAATCATAAAGAGCCACACGTTTATTCGATTCTCCGCCGGGATCAAGATTACCGGCAGATCCGGAAGAGTTTTTACCGTTTTCCCATTTCCAAGCATCCCTCGATCCCCCGAAATATTTCGTATTACTGCTTAACAACGAGAGTGAAGCATTATCTCCGTGGCCGGTATAAGGTCCAGGGCCTGCATTGTAATCTCCCTCAACGCGAACATAGCAGTCGTTTGCCACGTCGGATCGGCCATCGATCGTTTGCTTGGCGCAGCGCATGTGAAGGTAGTAGAGGCCGCCTTCATTAATCTTAAAGTTAAACTCCAACGGAGAATCTGCCGGTCCATGTGTATATGCATTCGCATCAAACTGCAAAAATCCACTTCCGGTATATCCGGATAAGTTTGTTTTTTTATCCCAATTATTCAGCGAAGACTCCGTGTTCTCCATCTCCATAATAACCAAGCCGCCAGACTCGTTATACACCGTCTGTGCCTGGAGTTGTAAAACCCCGCCAAAACACAACATCAGCAGCGCTACTCTAAATAAACGTTTCATATTATCGTCTCTCCTTCTTCTTACTTAACTTCTAAATTAAAATACTCTGCCCTTAGTCCCGAACATTGACCCCAACCGGTTCGTTTTACTGAGGGCGATTTTACTGTTTTTTTCGTCCACACGCTCGCGTGTACCAGTTCTCTGAACGTTTTGTATGTTTTAGGCAGATCTTTTTCTAAAAAATGAACGCTCATAAAAAATCCCCAGTAGCCGTTGGTCACTGCGACAGAAAGAGTGTATAGCCTGAGCTTATCCAGCTAAGGTGAACCGCATATAGTCGCAGCCAAAAACATTAATCCTGTAAATCGTTCTCAATGAACCTATAACGACCTACAAATGAGTAATCAAAGAGATTTAATGGTCAATTTATCGGCCCGAAATAGGTGTATTCGGCCCAATATGGGTGCCTGCACTTAATCTTTCGTGATGGTCAGACGGAGCTCCGGGGGATGCTGACTATCAGCAGATCCAAACCAGAAATCATCGCCCCCTTCATCCATCTCAAGCAACAGCTCATTTTTACCAACCGTCAAATGCACCGGATCAATATTGAAAATAAGATCCAACCCCGCCTTCACCCGACCCGTGTACTCGCCAATATTCGCGTAATGTCGTCGATCTACTTTGTTCACCCGAAGTGTTCCCCGGCCACCCCGATCCGTTTTAAAGGGAACAACTCTAAGGCGTAGTGAGGCCGCCGTGATTTTTCCCCTAAAAATTGGAACTCGAAAATCAATACGTCCTGTCAGGTTTCGATTTGGATCCACAATAATATAAGTATCCTTGGCTTCCTGATGCTGCCGGGGAACCTCGGGCATAGTTGTGCTCTCGCTCGGATAGATCAGTTTATTTTCAAATTCAACCGGTCGGGAGAACCTTCCACGATGGCTTTCTGCATAATAGCCGGCCGGGATGACCACAGAATCATTATCGGAAACATCCTTCATTTGAACTTTACCGGAAAGCACAGAGAGCACACTATCGCCCCTATCGGCCAGCTCCATACGGCTTTCATGCATCGCGAATTCGGCATCATCCGTCAAAATCCGGAATAGCTCTCCGGGAAGCTGTTTCGTCACATGAGCCACTACGCGCCCTTGATGGAGATCCAGTTGTTTTTCTCCCTTGGACTCCCGAAGGGTGAAGGAACTGTTTTCCTCAAAGGAAACCGTAATGGGATCCGAAAGGTATTCAATCGAAAGCCGACCACCTGCTGGAATAGAAAGCGCATCGCCAATGCCTAACAGATCGCCAGCATGAAGCTCTCTGATTCCCTCTGCATTACTCGCCGAAACCGGATACTCATCCAGCACAAAAAGATCCGTTATTCGTGCAACCATCCGAATCTCTTTCTGTATTTCGGGCACATCCGGCGGAGACCACTCCTCCATAACATCACGGACCGCCAGTTTTTCTGGTTGCACTTCTTTTACCGTTTCTATTTCGATTCGAGGCTCTTCCGAATGCACATCGCTTGCCGTTGCCATTTCGATTCGAGGCCCTTCCGTCGGTGTTTGTATGATTTCCTCTGCCGGATGTTCCACAATTTCCGGAGATGGATTCATGAAAAGATATCCCCCCGCTCCAATGCCCAATAGAACAACCAACGATGCGGCCAGTCTATTGATGCGGTTCAAACGAACCATCCGGGCACTTTTTTTCTTCGCGCGAAATACCGTTCGATCACGGAGCTGCTGCTCTTTTTCTATATTCTCAATGGCCTCAAAAAGATCAAGATCGTCATACATACTCTTCATAAATTGAGCTTTCAGATCCGAATTCACAGACAAAGCAGCATTCAGCGTAGCGAGTTCCTGCCCGGTAAGATCGCGCAGAAAATAGTCTTCGACCAGACGTTGAGGATCTAGGTGATCGTCAGATAAATTCATGATAACTCCTGTTCCAATCGGGATGAAACACAATCGCGCAGCGCCACTTTCAAGCGTTTAACCACCGCATAGATGCTTTGAATCGACTGATTCACAGATACTGCAATCCGGTCGCAACTCAGTTTTTTTCTGTAGCGCAGATCAAGAATCGAGCGTTGTTTCTCGGGCAGCCCTTCAATACAGGTTTTGAGTGCCTGCTCCCGTAACGAAACCTCGGAACTATCCGAAAAAGATGAATCCAACTCGCCGAAACACTCATCCAGAACATCAAAACTCACATGAGTGGGTTGTTTTCCACGCGTGCGCAGCCAGGATAAAATTTCAAACCGTGCGATTCCGAAAAACCAGGGCAACGCCGGTCGCGCCGTATCATACGTATCGGCCTTGCGGGTAATCGCAATAGCCACTTCCTGAAAAATATCCTGCGTAGCATGATAATCCCGAACCGCAGAATAGATATAGCCATATACCTTCCTTTGGTTTGCGTAATATTCCCGCAGCAAATCTTCAACTATTGTGGTTTCAGCCATATCCCCGCCGTATAAACGACAACCGCTTCTCAGATACTCTGTCACCTAACCGAGAATTAGGCAAAAATGTTTCAGCCCGTTCCAAATGTTCTCCTTTTTCCAATCCTTGGAAATCAGGTTGATGAGACTCAACGTATTACTTTTGGTTCTTGATCCACTGCTTCAAAAATTCAATATCTTCATCCGACAGTGCCGAGATCGTAATTTCAAACTGACGCCCCTTGGCAAAGCAGATAATTGTTCCTTGCTTAACGTCAACGAGCTCAACCTCAACAGAACGTCCATCTTCCCGGTTAGTGAGGAAGCGCTTCACTCTCGGAAGGTTCGGCGCTCCCCCCTTTGGCTCACGCACCTTGAGGGCATAGCAGTGAATCTTCTTTTTATCTGTTTTTGAATTCGTGCGGTCTTCCACGATTAAAACCAGTATTCCATCCACAAGCCGAGAAACTGAACTGCCAAACCGGATGTCGTTTTTATGTTTCAGTTCTTCGGTCCAATCCTTGTCTTTGATGGTTTTACTTCGAACCGTTACCGTTCCATCTCTGGAGGCGGAAGCTGAATACATCCGATCGCCCCAGAACGTGCCGATTTGGATCGATCCCTGCTCTTCTTGAAATTTATCCTGACCGGCCGCGCGTGTAAACAGGTAGTCATATCGGTTATTAGAACCTCGTCCCCGAAAACCGAGCACAATATCTCCGCTTTCGGAAACGGCCAGCGGCGGTCCGCCGTTCGCGCCCTTGTTCCCGCTCGAATCAGGATCCGCCACCAAAAACGGTGAATAGTCCTCAATCGGAAGTTGATGCTTGTTTCCCCAAGGATCCTCCCAGTCATCGGTCATGGTCGGCCCGCATTTGGCCAAATAAACGCCTTCGTTCAAAACGCCTTTCTCTTTGTTTCTTTTCCAACGTACGGAAAAGGCATAGTAGACGTTTCCATTGGCGAAAACGGGAGCCGCACTGTAGGCATAGTTCTTTCTGGACTCCGGCACCGTCTGGTCCGACCCGCGCGTCACCTGCCGAGCACGCGACCAGACCTCTCCGTTATAGACATGCACCATCTCGTTGCCGCCGATGGCGCTCCCTTTGCGGTAATTTACAATCAGGTCGCCCAGCCCGTTTTCCGTAATTTTCGGATAGGTAATCCGGATCGGCTGTCCTTCGGCCAGATAGCCGCGCGTGGGTTCAAAAATATCGATCTTGAATTCATGGTCCGGAACAAAGGCCGTGCCTTTTTTCGATACGATATATTTCAGCGGATCATTATGGTGGTCATAAAAAATATGGATGGTGTTGTCCTTCGTGCTCACACCCACCGTAATCGTATTGTGCGATTCTCCCCAT
>CAKZQV010000063.1 GCA_937141895.1 uncultured Verrucomicrobiota bacterium | reverse complement strand
TTCTTTCCCGCCCTTGCCCAGTCTGACTTCGAGTCGCCCTTACTTTTAAACCTCAGTATTACTGATTTTATTGTGGCTGAAAAAGAGGGCAAAATCTGTGGCATTTCAGCCCTTTGGGATCAGTCCGCCTTTAAACAGCACCGCATCAGAAAATACAGCGGTTTTCTGCGCCGTGCAAAACCGCTGCTGAATACAGGGCTTAAATGTGCAGGATGCCAACCTATCCCGAACGAGGGAGAAATGCTCAGACAGGCTTTCTTCTGTTTTAAGGCCACAACGAATAATGATCCAAAGGTTATGAAAGCCATGCTGGATTTTGCGTGTAAACACTTGGCACATGCCGGGTACGCCTATTGCATAACAGGATTCCACGACGATGACCCCTGTTCAAAAATCGTAAAGAAACATCATGCTCTGCGATACCGCAGTCATCTCTATTTTTCAGGCTGGGCGGATGACCTAAAAACATACGATGCCCTTGATCATAGAGTTTTCAACTTTGAACCCGCTATCCTATGACATCATGAAGACAGAAATCATCAAAACAGAACGCCTGACCGAGAATGACCGAAAAGCACTTTACGGCCTTTTCGAGCAATATTATGAAAACACCAACTATGACCGCTTTCTAAATGATCTTCGGGAAAAGCATTGGCTTATTCGTATGATGGCTGAAAGTCGACTGGCCGGTTTTTCTACTCAGCAACTTATCAAGCTTCCTGTTGGAAAAACGACTATACGGTATCTGTTCAGTGGAGATACCATCGTCCATCCGGACTATTGGAACAGAAGCCATCTCGCGGGAGCCTTTGGTCATCTGTTTAAAAATATTCTGATGGATTCCTGCGAACCATTCTATTGGTTTCTCATCAGCAAAGGATTTCGTACGTACCGTTTCCTCCCCGTATTTTTTAAGGAATATTTCCCGGCGCACCATGGAAATAATAAGGAACTGAAACCTTTTCTTGATGCCATTGCGTTATTTAAATTTCCTCAAAATTACAATTCTTCCTCCGGATGCATAGAGCCCGAAATGGACAAAGATTTTCTCAATGCCCGAATGGCACCGGTTCCACAGGGAAAGCTGAAGGATCCCCATACAAATTTTTTCCTGGAACAAAATCCTGAATATCGAAAAGGAACCGAGTTGGCCTGTATCGCCCCCCTCTCTGAAGAGAATCTTACTGACTGCGGGAAACGGGTCATCCGCAATACTGCTGTGGAATGGCATGTCTAAGCTTCCGACATTTTTTTGTAATCTACTCTGGTTTCTATCCAGTCTTCCCGGTTGGGTTCGGTTCCTCTGGGCCTGCCAATTTCCGAAACAAACCCAGAAGCAGATTTTAAAAAAAATATTAAAGAAAAACCATGTTACTCGTTTTTTGAAAGAAAATGAGTTCGACCGGCTAACCCCCCGAAAATATGAAGATTTCCTGCCCTACATTGAATCGATGATGCGGGGCAGAAAAAACGTGCTCACGGCGGAAGATCCCATACTGTTGGAACCTACGGGCGGAACCACCTCGGGAACTAAACTGATTCCGTATACCTTCGCCTTGAAAAAAGAATTTCAGCGCGCAATCGATCCCTGGATCTGTGGACTGTTTATGAAGTGGCCGTCCCTGTTGTTTGGTCGGCATTACTGGTGCATAACCCCGTCAACCACCTTGGAAACGGATTCTGAAATTCCAATTGGATTCGATACGGATGCCGCTTATCTCAATCGTTCCCAACAAATCCTTATGGATCATATTCTTGCAGTTCCTGATGAAATCAAGAAGTGCACCGATCCCATTAGTGCAGAATACCTCACTCTTTTTTATCTTTTGAAATCGAAAAATTTGCGGCTCATTTCCATATGGCATCCCTCCCTCCTCGTCATCCAGCTGAAAACATTGAAAATCCGTTTTGATGAACTCATTCATACCTTGGAAACCGGCGGCCTTCCTGATGACATAAAATCACCTATCCCTGTTCTTAAACATCCACGCCGAGCCCGACAACTTCGCGAGATGGGGTTCAACCCTGCCCGCATCTGGAAAAGGCTGAAAATTATCAGTTGCTGGGTGGGTGCTTCCGGGCAGGAATGGATCGATCAGCTGGAATTAATGTTTCCCACCGTCACGATCCAACCCAAAGGATTAATTGCCACAGAAGGCATCTCCACCATTCCTCTGGGCACAAAAGAAAATATTGCAGCAGTTGGTTCTCACTATTATGAATTTGAAAATGAGAAATCCAAAGAGCGCCTGCCGTTATGGAACCTCGAAAAAGGTGCAGTATATCATCTCATACTCACAACGGGCGGCGGCCTTTATCGGTATTGTACGCATGATCGCGTGAAGGTTTCCGGTATGTTTGGAAAAACACCCTGCCTGGAATTTCTGACACGCAATAACATGACCTCGGATTTAGTCGGCGAAAAAATAGCCCTTTCGCAAGCCCAGCAGATTTGCAGCAGCATTCCCATTCCTCGTACATTCGCCCTAATTGCTCCAGAAGCGGTCGGCAACAGCTTTAGATATGTCCTCTACCTTGAAGCCATGAATCCAGTCCCTCTGGATGATTTTTTCGAAAAAGAATTAAACCAAAATTTTCATTACCATCATGCGAGAAATATCGGACAACTTGAACATTCCGTGGTTCGTTATATTCATCATGGAGTCGAAAAAACCTATGCTTATCTCGAAGGGCTGGGCCAGCAACGCGGAAATATAAAACTTTCAGCTCTTAGATTGGAAACGAACTGGGGTTCGGTCTTAGAAGACAATTTGAATGTTGGGGAGCCTTGAGCCAAGCGACTCATTTCCTATGCGTAAAAATCCGGAAAAATATTCGACCATTTTCCAAGGGTTGGAATAAGCGGGTTAGCCGTCGGCTTTTGCACGCTCGTCGGCGATGACGTTGTTGCAGATTTCGACGCATTCGTCGCAGATGGCTACATTCTGTTCGGTGGCCGCCACAATGACTTCGGCTTCTTCTTCGGATCTTCCGCAAAATGAACAGTTCATAATAACCTCTGGATAAAAAAAAGACCGTCCGAAGACGGTCTAAAATGGTGGCTGAGGGGGGACTTGAACCCTCGACACCCGGATTATGATTCCGGTGCTCTGACCAACTGAGCTACTCAGCCTTTGTTTCAAAGAGGTGGAGAAGATAGTTAAACCCCTCAGCCTTGGCAAGGCCATTTGTTAAACTTTTTCCAGTGTCGAATCCGACCCTGTTTTTCCTGCTTTTAAATGGTCCGGAGCCATTTCCGCTCCGGCTCTCTTTTCCATAAATTGGAAAAATTTTGAACTCAGAATTTTACCGCATGGCACGGATCTGTCATATTGACTGCGTGAAATTACGCGTGCCCATTTTGATTGTAGTTGTTGCCTGCGCCGCCATTATTTATGTCCGGCCCACGACGGAATGGACGCAGTGCCAAATTTGCGGGGTTCAGCAGATTGAACGCGGTATTGCTCGACAAGTTATTGAGTCCTGGTCGGTCTATGAACTGGATGAATACGGCACCTATGCGGCATGGAAAAAACAGACCGGTAACAATACCTGCGAGCACGATTTCCAACCCGTCCGGCATAAAACGCCGGCAACCAGACTTGAAGATTTAAATCCGGGCACGGAGCATTAATTCATTTTTGATAATGATGAAAGGTATTCTATGAAATTGCTAATGATCCTGAGCCTGCTGGCGGCCATTTCCTCCGCGGCAGCTCCGAAAAATATCCTGTTGATCTGCATCGATGATCTTCGACCGGAGCTGAACGCGTTTGGCGCGGACTATATTCAATCGCCTAATATCGATCAGCTGGCTCAGGTCGGCCGCCCGTTTCATCGCCACTATGTCAATGCGCCGAGCTGTGGATCCTCCCGTTTTACCATGCTGACCGGGCGTTATGGATCGCCGGGCAATGATGCTCTTTTCAAGCGGGCTCATCAGTACGCAGATGATCCGGCATCGGTACCGCCGAGCATGCCCGAATGGTTTCGCAAAAATGGATATACCACGGTTTCCGTCGGCAAAGTATCGCATCATCCCGGCGGACTCGGCGGTTCCGATTGGAATGATGAGTCCAAAATCGAATTACCTAATGGCTGGGATCGATACCTCATGCCCTGCGGGGAGTGGCAGCATCCGCGAGGAGCCATGCACGGGTTGTCCAACGGACAAACCCGTACGCGTAAAAACTACCCCGCTCTTGAGAGTGTCGAGGGGCCCGATACCCTTTATCCGGATGGGCTGATTGCGGACGAGGGCATGCGGCAGCTCGAAGAACTGGCCTCCAGCGAAAAACCGTTTTTTCTGGCCATTGGTTTGATTAAACCCCATCTGCCCTTCGGCGCTCCTGCACAATATATGAAACCCTATAAAGACCTCTCCCTTCCCCCGATCCCCCATCCCGAAAAACCGCAAGGCAGAACGACATGGCATAGCTCCGGCGAAATGTTCGGGCGGTATGATCATGGCGGCTTAGACCCTCGCAACGATGCCGCATATGCCGATCGTGTGCGGCGTCATTATGCCGCCTGCGTAACCTATGCGGATAAACACGTCGGCGACATCATGTCAACGCTCAGAAAATCGGGTGCGGATAAAAATACAATCGTCATCCTTTGGGGCGATCATGGCTGGCATCTTGGCGAGCATGGAATCTGGGGCAAACACGCCCTTTTCGAAGAATCCCTTCGCTCTCCTCTCATTGTTTATGTTCCGGGCATGGAAAAACCCGGCATAAAAACCGAGGCCGTTGTTTCCACACTCGATCTTTTCCCAACCCTTTGTGACCTTACAAAAGTTCCGGTTCCTGACTTCATTACGGGTGAGTCATTGAGCCCTATGATTAAAAACCCGGACACAGCAGGCCATATTGCTTACAGCTACTGGGGCGACAAAATAACCCTGAGAACCGATACGCATCGCATGATCCTTCATCGCAAAGACGGTTTTGTTGAACTCTATGACCATACGACTCCGGATAAAGAAACGGTCAATATTGCCGCGGAGCATCCGGACCTTGTGGCCGAACTCAAATCGCAGCTTGAAGCGATGCGAAAATAGTTCCGCCCATTTGACCCCATGCGGGATCGGAATCTTCCAGGGGTTGGAAATTGACGCTCCCCGCCGGGCTTCCTAAACTGATTCGCGAAATAAGCTGAACCCAACGGAGGCAGGTCGTGTCGGATAAACATCACAAAAAGGGCTACAAAAAAAACGGTAAACTGGAAAAGGAGTACTACGAAAAGGAACTCCGGCGTCTCCAGGTCGAACTCGTTAAACTCCAGGAATGGGTTAAGCACCGGGGACTCAAAGTCGTGGTTCTGTTTGAAGGGCGCGATGCTGCCGGCAAAGGTGGCGCCATCAAACGCATCACCGAATGCCTCAACCCCCGCGTCTGCAATGTGGTGGCCAAAGGCAAACCAACCGAGCGCGAAGAAAAGCAATGGTATTTTCAGCGCTATACTTCGCACCTGCCTGCTGAAGGTGAAATCGTTCTTTTTGACCGCTCTTGGTACAACTGCCCGGTCGTTGATCGCGTGATGGGGTTTGTTTCAGAAAAAGACGTTGAGAATTTTTATATTGATTGTCCCCAATTTGAAAAAATGCTGATGCGGGCCGATACCTATCTGATCAAATACTGGTTCTCCGTCAGTGATGAAGAGCAGGAAAAACGCTTCAAGGGTCGTATGGAAGACCCGACCAAACGCTGGAAAATCAGCCCGATCGATATGAAGTCGCGCAAAAAATGGGTGGAATATTCAAAAGCAAAAGACGAAATGTTTGAAAAAACTGACTACCCAGAATGCCCGTGGTGGGTCGTTGAGGCGGACGACAAAAAGAAAGCACGCCTCAACTGTATCTCCCATCTACTCAGTCAGATTCCGTATGAAGACCTGACCCCGGAACAGATTAAACTGCCCCCGCGTGAAGATTACGGCGACTATGAACGCCCGCCCCACTCCGAGCAGAATTTTGTTCCGCATATCTATTAGGTAGGGCGCGCTCCGCCGGGCGCACTTGGATCCGCTCGGCGGTCTGACCCCCTACCCTTTACGCTAAACGGTCGTCCGCAACGTGCT
>CAKZQV010000062.1 GCA_937141895.1 uncultured Verrucomicrobiota bacterium | reverse complement strand
CCTGCCCAACCTATCGACAAGAAGGAATCTCTAAGACGCTCTTCCGAGAAGAACCAAATTTTGCATGCCGAAGTCTATCAAAATCGTGATAATTAGGCATCAATTCCTTTGCGATTTCGGGGCTATTTTAGCCTTAACTTAGTGCCATTCGGGCTCGACCGCCGGGCGAGCCTATCGGTGCATGGTTAGCGCGCCCGCCGGTCGCGTCCCACCCTCAGTCGAATAATCGAAGAATGGCCGGGGTAACGTCCGCGAGATTTTCCAATAATTGGAACTTTTTGGCGCCGGAGCCGATTGCCAGGAGCGGGACGGGATTCTGGGTGTGCGTTCGCGTGGTGTTGTCCTCAATATTGCCGTGGTCGCTGCAGAGCAGAAAGAGCTGATTCGGTTGGTGGCCGAATGACGCCGCCTTCGGTAGAAATTTTTCGAGCGATTCCAGGCATTGGAAAACCAGTTCCGGATTGCCTGAATGACCGGCACGGTCGGTCATAAAATATTCATAGAGGGTGAAGTCGTGGTCGCCCGCCACAGCCAGCAGGTGTTCCGCCGCTTCCTCTTCAGAAATATGCGGGCCGTCATAGCCGCGTTCGTGCATCGTCCAGCGGGTGATGTCGTGATTAACCGCTTGGCCGGCCATCAGCTCATCCTTATGCCGCACGCCGCCGTTGGCGGAAAGCGACATGACCGTGGTGACGGACTGGCGCCGCAGGGGAATATGGAAGGGATCATCAATCCAGTAGGAATTGGCAAAGGTCGGATCTTTTCCCATTTTCCGAAGCTTGGAAAAAATATTCTCTTTTTCGATCAGTGTTTTCAGCCGGGGCAGGGGAAAGCCTTCCATATGTTTGCCCATTGCTTCTGGCGCATTGATGCCGCACAACAACGATGCCTGTCCGGTTGCACTTTGCGGTTTGCCCTCAATCCCAAGACAGGCATCAATCGGATGCGCCTGGTCTAATAGTTTTCCAATGTTTGGAAACCGCGGATCACGCAACGGATTAACTGCCGGATCATCGGAACCGATGCCGAAACCGTCGATAAAGATAAATAGAATTTTCAGATCGTTACTCATAATCGAACCACGGAATACACTGAATACACAGAAGGTGCTTGTATAGCGATTTTTTCCGTGTATTCAGTGTATTCCGTGGTTACGAAAAAAAAATCAGAGCAGTTTATTCCGTGGTTAAATGAAACCGCTCAGGAAATTGGCGCGTTTTCGGCGGCGTGTATCCGGTTGGATAATCCGGTATTGAAGCAACGGATTGCTGAAAACAATGCACTGAATGAATTCTGGTTGAAATCGGGAAAGCATGGCGAGATGGATTATCTGGAACGGATGTATCCCGAAAAGTCTGACCCTTCAAAAACCTTCCCGTTTGCAAAATCGGTGATTGTTCTGACGTTTACGAATCAATGGGGCGACCCCGAGGCGGTGCATCCTTTTCCAATGCCTGGAAATGATGCGCTGCTCGGCTATATATCGGCCTATGCGCGGGAACAAGATTATCATTCCACAGGTCAGGCGATGCTGGCGGTGCTGAAGGATACACTGGGCGATCAGATTCAGGCCGAGGCCGCGGTGGATACGAAGGCCGTATATGAACGGTTGTTTGCCACGGTGGGGGGGCTGGGTGTTGTCGGGGCCAATGACCTGCTTCGTGTGCCGGGCCGAACCAATGTCCGCGTCTTTATCGGATGTCTCTTTGTGGATCAGGAACTACCAGAGGTGATCCATACACCGAAAATGCCGTTTGCCTGCGATGACTGTCAGGCGTGTATTAAAAAATGTCCGACGGGCGCCATTCAGTTTGGCGAACCCATCGACGCACGAATCTGCATTAGCTATCTCACGATCGAGAAACGGTCGGTGCTGAATCTGAAGGAAGCGGAAATGATGGAGGACTGGCTGTTCGGCTGCGACTGGTGCACGGTGGTTTGCCCGCCCAAGGATAAAATCGATACGCGGATTCCGGTCGGCGATTGGCGAATGGAGAAGAACCCACATGCTCACCATCGGTATTGATTTCGGGACCACCAATAGCTGCGTGGCCGTCATGGACGCGGGCAAGCCCAAGGTTA
>CAKZQV010000061.1 GCA_937141895.1 uncultured Verrucomicrobiota bacterium | reverse complement strand
GCCTCGGTGAGGGGTGAAGTTCACCGGCAGTACACGATGTTAACGGAAAGTTGTCGAGAAACTTTAACTGAAACCATAACCGATGCGGCAAAAGGAGCACTTCCGACCGCGGAATCCATTCGAGGGGTTTTACCAGAAAAACCTCTCGGAGAAGGCGCTTTTAGCGAGGTATATAAAGTACGTATTGGTGATGAAGATTGCGTCGTTAAAGTGCCAAAAAATAAGCATAATTCACCAACGTTCCAGCACGAGACAACCATTCGGTGCCACCTTGCAATGTCAGGTGATCACCCCAATGTGGTCGGACTGAAAAATATCGATGCATCTGACGAATTGATCACCATTGAGCCTTATGTAAATGGGGGAGATGCGAGCAAATTAGCAGAAAAACTGGTTGACATGCAATTGCTTAGAGATTTGGAAATACCAAGCCATGAAGCTCTAAATATTGGCCGTTTGGTAGTGGCCGATGCAGTGAAAGGTATGACTTTCATACACGCTAACCGAATATCGCATAATGATATTAAACCGGACAATTTGCTTATCGATCGAGAAACTGGAACAGTCAAATGGTCCGATTTTGGCACCTGTCGTTATTTTGGTGACTCAGAAAGGGGATTAGGAACTCGTGAATATATGGCTCCGGAGGTTAGCAAAAAAGGAGAGGCTCCCGAGAACGGAAAGAACGATATTTATTCCTTGGGTCTTACAATGGGAGTATTTTTCGCGGGTCATACACCGTTTCCCAAGGAGGACTTCAAAGCAGTGTGGGACGTCGGAACAGCTAGAGAAGATGTTGATGCAGATAATATAGATTTTTTTGGCCCCGGTATCGACGAACAGCTGAATGATGTAACGCAGGGATTATACCGCCGCATGAGAAGTCGTAGACCCGAGGATCGTCCATCCCTAGAAGAATTGAAGAATGATCCTTTTCTTCAGATGTCGGATGATGAAAAAACACAAGCCCGGCAAAATCTCATAAGACTGATGGCTCCAACGGTGCCTCCAACGGATGGAACGGAAGGGACGTCAACCTGATGGACAGAAGTTATAAAATTTTGTCTTCCCCTGTCACACAGCAGACCACCGATATGGCGAAAGGAATCACAATATGAATGCAAATGAAATTCTCGCTGAACTCACCCGTGAAATCGGATTGGAAGGAACTCAATTTGACGAGAACCACATGTGCCGGCTGGTTTTCGATGACAAGCTGGCCGTGGATTTTGAAAATCCGCCCGATCAGAACCTGCTCCTGGTGTACGCCTCGGCAGGCAAGCTTCCCCGGGACGGCCGTGAACAGTTGTATAAAATGATGCTGGAGGCCAACCTGTTCGGTCTCGGCACCGGGGGTGCCGTTCTGGCCCTGGATGCCAATCTCGACGAAATCATTCTTTTCCGAAGATATCCTTCGGATGACATCGATTATGACAAGTTCAAACAAGACCTGGAACTTTTTCTGGAAAGCCTGGAGCAGTGGCAGGACAAGGTTTTGACATACGGCTCAGCCGGTGATCTGGAAACCGACACCCCGGCGCCTTCGGGCAGCCCCCAAAATGGATTGATGCGGGTGTAAATGCGATGTCATTGGTTCATGCTGCAAGCGATTGCATATTTTCAAAACCAAAAATGTAGCCATAGCTTATCTCTAACAAGTCGTTCCTTGCGCCCAATGATACCGAATTATTTGAACCCCGCCAAATGGCGGATGAAAACGGATTTTATCATTGCGTATATTACAAATGTCTTCAAGAATGCAAAATCCTTTGGAGCAACGACAATGCGCGTCGTACATACATTTGGGACTATTTTCGGGGCAGTGCCTCCGGATGGCCTCAAATCAACTGAATCCGCCGGATAGGCCCTCAAAGGAGGTGCGAAAATGCTTATTGAAAAAGTTGTCTGTTTCATTATCCCCTTTGTGATGGGGGTAATATCGGCGGCAATTGCTTTTCGCGCCATTTCAAATGGTTTTGTAACCCCGGTTCGGATGGGGCGTTGGAGCAAGCCTGCTGAATTAGACAGAGACAAATCACCATTCGAGTTTTGGTTTTGGGTGGCTGTGTATGTTGCCTTGTGTGCGGGTATGTTCGTTTTTTCCGTAAAGGGATTGCATGGAGAGATAGCATTGCGTTGATCACGGTCCATTATCTTCAATCCAAATCCGCGTTGTCTTTCATGCCCCCGCCGCCCGCTATACAATGGCCCAAAAGGAGTTATTCGAATGACAGGCTCTCGTTTCAAATGCGATTGATGTTTTATGCTGATACGCAATTTCTATAAATCGAACTACACCTTGACCGGCTGCTGCCGGCGCCTGAAACTCAAGTTCGTGGACAAGACCGTCATCATCCGGGGCGCCTGCCGCCGTTGCGGCCGGTGCTGCCGGAAGCTCTGCCTCGACATCAACGGCCGGTGGGTATCCTCGGCAAACCGATTCAGGAAACTGGTCCGGGACAACCCCGATTACGGCCGGTTCCATATCACCGGCCGAAACCCGTTCGGCTGCCTCGAATTCGTCTGCGACCGGCTCCAGCCGGACGGGTCCTGCGGCGACCACGACCACCGCCCGGACATCTGTCGAAAATACCCAGAAAGAGAGCTGTATTTCACCGGAGGCGTCCTGCCCCCCTGGTGCGGGTACTATTTCGAGGAGGTGCCCGACTTTGAAAAGCTGATCCGGACGGCAGGTTCCGACCGATGAAATCCTGAACCTTTGAATGAAGGCGATTAAACTGAAGTTCCTTTTTAAAAAGGAAATAATTTTCCTATGATTCCAGTGGTATAGAATTGATTTTGATGGTGCGGTACTGCCTACACCCTAATTGTCCTTAGTAGATCATAGGCAGCCTGTTGTTTTTCGTTTGGCGTGGTCACAATCTCGAAGGTGGATTCGCCTTCATCAGGATCGGAGTTTTTAAGTTGGCACTCATTCCGCACAATTTGACTCATTGTTTTCAGCAGAGTCTGAAAACTATTCACCTTGGTTCCATCCTCGAATTGCTTTGAATGCACCTTCTCCAACGCCGCATCCGAGCGCTTTGCCGGAGCGATCGGATCTTGGGCTTTTTTGCCCTCCTTGTCTTCATCCTGAAAAATCAGAGGACTCC